>NZ_JBNCOG010000006.1:0-147145 GCF_051280745.1 Nocardioides ureilyticus
CGGCCTCGCCGCGGCCGGTGCCGGCGGCGCTCACGAGGCGGGCGCGATAGGGGGTGTCGGCGGCGACCGTGGCCGACGGTGCGGGCGCGGCCGGGGAGGGGGCCGGGGAGGGGGCGGGGGACGGCTGCTCGCCGGCCGGGTCCGGAGCCTCGTCGGCGCCGGCCTCGGACGGGTCGGGCCCGGATCCGTCGGCAGAGCTGTCGTCGGGCCCCTCGCCGGAGTCACCCGGGCCGCCGGGGCCAGGGTCGGGATCGGGATCGGGATCGTCGTCGGGGTCGGGCTCCGGGTCGGGCTCGTCGCTGCCCAGCGCCTCCTCGAGCAGCTCCTCGTCGAGGCCGGGGGCGTCGAACGGGTTGCGCCGGCGCCGGTGCGGCAGGGCCAGCCGCGCCGCGACCCGGATGTCCTCGAGGGTCACCCGGTCGCGGCCGGCCCAGGCGGCGTGGGCGACGGCGGTGCGGGCGGTGACGATGTCGGCGCGCAGGCCGTCGACCTCGAACGCCGCGCACACCTCGGCGATCCTCAGCAGCGCGGCGTCGGAGAGCTCGACCGACGGCAGCAGCCGCTGGGCCGCGGCCAGGCGCTCGCGCAGCGCGCGCTCGCTGGCCTCGTACGCCGCGGCGAAGCCGGCCGGGTCGGCGTCGAAGGCCATCCGCCGCCGGACCACCTCGGCGCGGACCGCCGGCTCGCGGGGCGCGGTGACCTCGACGGCGAGGCCGAACCGGTCGAGCAGCTGCGGGCGGAGCTCGCCCTCCTCGGGGTTCATGGTGCCGACGAGGACGAACCGGGCGGCGTGCTCGACCGAGACCCCGTCGCGCTCGATGCTGGCGCGGCCCATGGCGGCGGCGTCGAGGAGCAGGTCGACGAGGTGGTCGTGGAGGAGGTTGACCTCGTCGACGTAGAGGATGCCGCGGTGGGCCCGGGCGAGCAGGCCGGGCTCGTACTCCGCGCGCCCCTCGGCCAGCGCCTTCTCCAGGTGCAGCGAGCCGAGCACGCGGTCCTCGGTGGCGCCGACCGGGAGCTCCACCAGCCGGACCGGCCGCGACTCGGTCGGGGCGTCGGCGGGGAACGGGCCGTCGGGGGAGAGCGGTGCGGCGTCGCGCGGGTCGGAGGAGAAGCGGTCGCCCGCGACCACCTCGATCGGTGGGAGGACCGCGGCCAGCGCCCGGACGGAGGTGGACTTCGCCGTGCCCTTCTCGCCGCGCACCAGCACGCCGCCGACCTCGGGGGAGATCGTGGTGAGGAGGAGGGCCAGGGCGAGGTCGTCGGTGTCGTGGCCGACGACGGCCGTGAAGGGGTAGTGCTGTGGCATGAGAGGCTCCCGCTCGTCCGCCATCGGATGGGGGCCACGAGGCCGGTCTTCGGACTTCCGGACCGGCGCTCTCGCGCCGTCCCGGTCACCGCAGCGGGCCTGTGCCGGACTTCCACCGGCTTCCCAGATTCTCCCCTCGGGCCGTCTCTCGCGAGCCGGACGTCGGGGCACCTCGTGGCAGGGGCGTCACGATAGCGTCGCGCCCCGTGCCCGCCACCACCCCGCCACCCTCCGGTCGTCCGGAGGGGTCCCCGACTGCCGCGGTGGCCGTCGTCGGCATCGGCGCCGACGGGTGGTCCGGGATGCCGGAGCCGGTCCGCGCGCGGCTCCTCGCCGCGGACGTCGTGCTGGGCGGCGCCCGCCACCTCGCCCTGCTGCCGGCGGTCGCCGGGCAGGTCCGCGAGGCGTGGGGCACGCCGTTCCGAGACGGCCTCCGCCGTCTCCTGGCCGAGCACGCCGGCGCCCGGCTGGTGGTGCTCGCCTCCGGCGACCCGCTGGTCTCCGGCGTCGGCACGACGGTGGTCGACCTGGTGGGCGCCGAGGCGGTCGAGGTGGTCCCGGCGGTCTCGTCGGTGGCGTTGGCCCGGGCCCGGATGGGCTGGTCCGCGGAGTCGGCCGCGGTGGTCAGCCTGGTGGGCCGCGACGCCCGGGCGGTGCTGCGCGAGCTCGCGCCCGGCCGCCGGGTGCTGGTGCTCTCCTCCGACGAGCGGACGCCCGGTGAGGTCGCCCGGCTGCTCACCGACCACGGGTACGGCGGGAGCCGGCTGGTCGTCCTCGGCGACCTCGGCGCGCCCGAGGAGAGCCGGGTCGAGTCGACCGCCGCGCGCTGGTCGGGCGGCGGCCCGCGGCTGCACGTGCTGGCCCTGGAGCTGGCCGGCCCGGTCGTCGGGTCGTGGGTGGCCGGCCTGCCCGACGAGGCGTTCGAGCACGACGGCCAGCTCACCAAGCGCGACCTGCGTGCGGTCGCGCTGGCGAGGCTGGCCCCGCAACCGGGCCAGCTGCTGTGGGACGTCGGCGCCGGGGCCGGCTCGGTCGGCATCGAGTGGATGCGGGCGCACGCCACCTGCCGGACGGTCGCCGTCGAGGCCGACCCCGTGCGGGCGGAGCGGGTCGCGCGGAACGCCGGCGCCCTCGGCGTACCGGCCCTGGCGGTCGTCACCGGCCGCGCCCCCGACGCCCTCGCCGACTTGCCGGACCCGGACGCCGTCTTCGTCGGCGGCGGGGCGACCGCGCCCGGGCTGCTGGACCTGTGCCGCGAGCGGCTGCGCCCCGGTGGCCGGCTGGTGGTCCACGGCGTGACGCTGGAGACCGAGGCGGTGCTGGCCGCCGCCCACGCCGCGCACGGCGGCGAGCTGACCAGGGTCGCGGTGGAGCACGCCGCGCCGATCGGGTCCTTCACCGGCTGGACGCCGGCGCGGACCGTCACCCAGTGGGCGTGGGCCTCACCCATCGCAGGGCCGGTGGGCCCGTCCCACGCCGAGGAGGAGCAACCCACGTGACCGTGCACTTCGTGGGCGCCGGACCGGGCGCCGCCGACCTGCTGACCCTGCGGGCGGTCGACCTCCTGCGGGCCGCCGACGTGGTGCTCTACCCGGGCACCTACCTCGACGCCGAGGTGCTCGGCCACTGCCGCGCCGACGCCCGGCTGGTCGACACCCAGGCGCTCGACCTCGACCAGATCACCGCCGCGATGCTCGAGGGCCACGCCGCGGGCGCCGTCGTGGTGCGGCTGACCTCGGGCGACCCGTCGGTCTACTCCGCGCTGGCCGAGCAGACCCGCCGGCTCGACGCCGCGGGCGTCCCGTGGGACGTGACGCCCGGCGTGGCGGCGTACGCCGCGGCCGCCGCCCGCGTCGGCCGGGAGCTGACCGTGCCGCTCGTCGCGCAGTCCGTGGTCCTCACCCGGGCCCAAGCCCGGTCGACGGCGATGCCGGAGACCGAGTCGCTGGCCGCCTTCGCCGCCACCCGCGCGACGCTGGTGCTGCACCTGGCGATCACCCGGACGCGGGAGCTGATGGCCGAGCTGGCGGGCGAGTACGGCGCCGACTGCCCCGTGGTGGTCGTCCACCGCGCCAGCCAGCCCGAGGAGCTGGTGCTGCGCGGCACCGTCGCCGACATCGCCGACCGGGTCGAGGCGGCCGGGCTGCGCCAGGCCGCGGTGATCCTCGTCGGGCGGGCGCTCGACCCGTCCGGTGGCGGGGAGTCCTACCTCTACGACCCGGCCCGCGAACGCGCGTCGAAGCGCTGACCTCGCGACCGGCCCGTGCGAGGCTGGGGGCCATGACCTCGACCCCGCCGGTGCTCGACGCCGGCACGCGGGGCTGGATGCTGCGGACCGGCGCCCTGGGCGTCGCCGGGGTCGTCCTGGTGCTGGCCGCGCTGGCGGCGTACGTCGGCCTCTCGCTGCGGACCCTCGACGGCTACCCGTGGCCCGACGAGGCGGCGGTACCCGTGGACGGTCAGTCGCACCTCGTCGACCTCGGCAGCCCGGGGCGCGCGATGGTCTGGGACGACGAGTCGATCGTGTCGCCGACGTGCCGGGTCACCGACCCCGCCTCGGATGAGCAGCTGGAGGTCCGCACCACCGACTCCAGCCACCGACGAGAGTTCGGGACGGCAGGGGACTGGGTGGGCAGGTGGACGTTCGAGGCCCCGAGCGCCACCGTCGAGGTCACCTGCGACCGCCCCAGCACGCGGCAGTACACCGACGTGATGGTCGAGCCGGCGCCCCGCACGCCGCCGTTCCTCGCCTCGCTCGGGCAGTGGGCCGCACTGCCGGCCGCGCTCGGCGTCGCGGGGCTGCTCGCCCTCGTGGCCGCGGTCGTGCTGGCGCTGCTCCGGCGTCCGTCCCGCCGGGTGCGGCCCGGCGGGGACCGGCCGATGCGCTAGGTTGCGGGAGCCGTGGTGTTCGGGAAGCCGGTCTGATGCCGGCGCGGCCCTCGCCACTGTAGCCGTCGAGCACGACGGTCCTCGCGCAGCGACCCCGGTCGTTGCGGGCCACTGGGCGCGAGCCCGGGAAGGTCGACCGCCGGGCGCCGAGACGGAAGCCAGGAGACCGGCCACGGCGTGTCATGTTCCACGAGGGTTTTGGAGAACATCATGCGCAGCCGACCCCTGCCTGCCGTCCCGTCAGCACTTACCACCGCCGCCCTGGCCGCCGCGACGGCGCTCGCGCTCGGCGGGTGCGCCGGCGCCCCGCAGGCCGAGGCCCGCGCCGCCGCCGACGACCCGGCGTACCCCGTCCAGATCAGCTCCTGCGGCCACACCGCCACCGTCGAGGCGCCGCCGCAGCGCGCCGTGACGCTCAACCAGGGCGCGACGGAGGTGCTGCTCGCGCTCGGCCTGGAGGACCGGATGGCCGGCACGGCCTACCTCGACGACGCCGAGCCGCCGCAGCGCTGGGCCGAGGCGTACGCCGAGGTGCCGGTGCTCTCGGCGGAGTACCCGACCCGCGAGGAGCTCCTCGCGGCCGCGCCGGACTTCGTCTACGCCTCCTACCCGAGCGCGTTCGACCCCGCCGTCGCCGGCTCCCCGGCGGAGCTGGAGCGGGCGGGGACCGCCGCCTACCTCTCGCCGCTCGGGTGCGCCGACGAGGCGCAGCGCCCGGAGACGTCGTTCGAGTCGGTGTGGGCGGAGATCGAGGCGGTCGGCGCGGCCTTCGACGTGGCGGAGGAGGCCGGTGCGCTGGTCGCCGAGCAGCGGGCGACGCTCGACCGGATCGCCGAGGACGACCCGGGCGCCGGGCTGTCGGTGCTCTGGTACGACTCCGGCGACAAGGCCCCGCTGGTCGGGGTGGGCGACGGCGGCCCCCAGCTGGTCGTCGAGGCCGCCGGCGCCACCAACATCTTCGCCGGCATGGACGGCGGCTGGGAGGAGGTCAGCTGGGAGCAGGTGGTCGCCGCCGATCCTGACGTGATCGCCCTGGCCGACGCGGGGTGGTCGACCGCGGAGGAGAAGATCGCCTACCTCGAGGGTGACCCGGTGCTCTCCCGGCTGCGCGCGGTGCGCGAGGGGCGGTTCGTCACCGTGCCCTACTCGCAGTCCACCCCGGGCGTCACGCTCGTGGACGGCGCCGCGTCGTTCGCCGCCCAGCTCGCCGACCTGTCCTCGTGACCTCCCGCGCCCTTGTGGCGCCCGCGGCCCCGGTGCTCGCCGGCCTGATCGCCACCGCCCTGCTGGTGGCGAGCATGGCCGTCGCCCTCGGGATCGGGTCGGTCGCGGTGCCGGTCGGCGACGTGCTGGCGGTGGTGCTGCGCCGGCTCCACCTCGGCGCGCACGACGTCACGCCGCTGGCCGACCAGATCGTCTGGCAGCTGCGGCTGCCGCGGGTGCTGGGCGCGGCAGCCGTGGGCGCGGGGCTGGCGGTGTGCGGGGCGGTGCTGCAGTCGCTGACCCGCAACGACCTGGCCGACCCCTACCTGCTGGGCATCTCCAGCGGCGCCGCGGTGGGGGCGGTGACGGTGATCGTGCTCGGGGTCTCGTTCGCGGGGCTGGCCGGCTCGGCCGCCGTCACCGCGGCCGGGTTCGTCGGGGCGCTGGGCTCGCTGGCGCTCGTGCTCGCGCTCGCCACCGGCCGGCGGGCCTCGCTGTCGCCGACCCGGGTGGTGCTGGCCGGGATCGCGGTGGCGCAGGTGTGTGCGGCGTACACCTCGCTGCTGGTGATCACGACCGGCGACAGCGACGCGGCGCGGCGGGTGCTGACCTGGACGCTCGGCTCGGTCGCCGGGCTGCGCTGGGGGTCGGCGGTCTTCGTCGCGGTGGTGGCGCTGGTGGCGACGGTGGTGCTGGTGGCGTTCGCCGACGAGCTGGACGCGTTCGCGTTCGGGGAGGCGTCGGCCCGGTCGCTGGGCGTCGCGGTGGGCCGGGTGCGGTGGACGCTGATGGTCGGCACGGCGCTGGTGACCGCCTGCCTGGTGGCCCACGCCGGGGCGATCGGCTTCGTCGGGCTGGTGGTGCCGCACGTCGTCCGGCTGCTCACCGGGCCGCGGCACCGGGTGGTGCTGCCGATGTCGGCGCTGCTGGGAGCGGTGCTGCTGGTGTGGGCCGACACGCTCGCGCGGTCGCTGGTCGACGGGCAGGAGGTGCCGATCGGGGTGGTGACCGCCGTGGTGGGCGCGCCGTTCTTCGCGTGGCTGCTGCGCCGGTCGGGGGAGGACGGATGACCTCGCCGGACGTCGAGGTGGCCGACCTGTCGTGGGTGGTGTCGGGGAGCGAGGTCCTGCGAGACCTCACCCTCGCCTGCCGGCCGGGGCGGGTCACGGGGCTGCTCGGGCCGAACGGCTCGGGCAAGACCACGCTGCTGCACCTGCTCGCCGGCCTGCGGCGGCCGACGTCCGGGCGGGTGCTGGTGGGCGGCGCCGATGTGCACGGGCTGCGGCCGCGGGCCCGGGCGCGGACCATCGCGCTCGTGGAGCAGGACGCGACGACGAGCCTCGGGCTGACGGTGCGCCAGGTGGTGGAGCTGGGCCGGATCCCGCACCGGTCGCGGCTGCTGCCGGACGGCTCGGAGGGCGCCGGTGTCGTCGAGCACGCGATGCGCGCGGCGTACGTCGACCACCTCGCCGACCGCACGTGGGGGACGCTCTCCGGGGGTGAGCGCCAGCGCACCCAGCTGGCGCGGGCCCTCGCGCAGGAGCCGCACGTGCTGCTGCTCGACGAGCCGACCAACCACCTCGACCTGCGGCACCAGCTCGACTTCCTCGGCCGGGTCCGCGGCCTGGGTCTGACGGTGGTCGCCGCGCTGCACGACCTCGAGCTCGCCGCGGCCTACTGTGACGACCTCGTCGTCCTCCGCGACGGCCGGCTCGTCGCCCACGGCCCCGTCGCCGACGTCCTCACGCCGGGGCTCGTCGCCGACGTGTACGGCGTCGACGTCGCCGTCGAGCCGCATCCCCAGCGGCCGCGCCGGCACGTGCGGTGGAACGGCGTCCTGGGCTGACGGTGACCGACCGGGAGCCCCGGGGCCGGTCGCTCAGGCGGGGGCGGTGGAGGCCGGCGGCGGGTCCAGCGGCGGCGGCGCCTGGCCGCCCCGGACCCGCTCCACCGCGGTCATGCCGTGGAAGACCACCAGCGCCGCGACCGTGCCGAGCGCGATGCCGGTGACGACGACCGTGTCGCCCCCGAGCGTGAGGTCGCCGATCCCGATCACCAGCGCGGTCGCGGCGGTGAACTGGTTGACCGGCCGGGAGAAGTCGACGCCGTTGTCGGTCCAGATCTTCACGCCGATCACCCCGATGAGCCCGTAGAGCGCCACGGTGACACCGCCGAGGACACCGGTCGGGATGCTGTTGACCAGCGCGCCCACCTTCGGGGAGAGGCTGAGCAGGACGGCGACGATCCCGGCGACCCAGTACGCCGCGGTCGAGTAGACGCGGGTCGCCGCCATCACGCCGATGTTCTCGCCGTACGTCGTCGTGCCCGAGCCGCCGGCGCTGCCGGCGAGCGTCGTGGCCAGGCCGTCGGCGAGCAGCGCCCGGCCGGTGCGCCGGTTGACCTCGGGGTCCTCGGTCAGGTGGGCGACGGTGCGCACGTGGCCGACGTTCTCCGCGACGAGCACCAGCACCACCGGCAGGAAGGCGGGCAGCACCCGCCACGAGGCGTCCGGCGCGGTGAAGTCCGGCAGCCCGAACCACGCGGCCTGCCGGACCGGGTCGAGGTCCACCGCGCCGGCGAGGGCGGCGAAGACGTAGCCGACGACGACCCCGACGAGGATGGACAGGCGGGCGGCCATGCCGCGCAGCGCGACCGCCACGAGGAGCAGGACGGCCAGGGTGACGGTCGCCGTCCACGGGGCGGCCTGGACGTTGGTCGTCGCGACGCCGGCGAGGTTGAGGCCGATGAGCGCGACGATGGCGCCGGTGACCACCGGCGGCATCAGGGCGTCGATCCACCGGGCGCCGGTCACCAGCACGACCAGGCCGACTGCGGTGAGGGTGAGGCCGGTGGCGAGGATGCCGAAGAGCGCGTTGCCCATCGAGCCGGCCGCCAGGATCGGGGCGATGAACGCGAAGGAGGAGCCGAGGTAGCTCGGGACCCGGTTGCCGGTCAGCGCCAGGAAGAGCAGCGTGCCGAGGCCCGAGAACAGCAGGGTGGTGGTGGGCGGGAAGCCGGTGATGACCGGCACCAGGAACGTCGCGCCGAACATCGCCACGACGTGCTGGGCGCCGAGCCCCCACGTGCGCGGCCAGCTCAGCCGCTCCTCGGGGCGGACGATGGCGCCGTCTGCGACCGTCCGGCCGTCGCCGTGCAGGGACCAGGGGAGGCTCATGGCGCGAATCGTCGCACCGCGGCTCCGCGGCCCGACGGCGGGTCCGGTGAGCAGTCGGCGGTCAGCGGGATGCGACCCGGAAGACGGGCCAGCCGATCTCCGTCCGCCAGGCCGAGGGGTCGGGAGTGTCCCGGGGGCCGACGAGGTAGGTCTCGCGCACCGGGCCGGCCACGGCGAGCGCGTTGGCCACGACCCACCGTCCGAGCTCGCCGTAGGTGACGCCGATGTCGTCGTGCGCGCCGACGTGCGTGGCGACGGCCAGCTCGGCGCCCGGGAGGGTCACCGGCCGGACCCGGCCACTGCTCGGCGGCCGTGCCGTCGGTCGGTAGACGAGCACGTGTCCGTGGCCGGTCTCGAACAGGGCGTTGTCGTACAGCCCGCCCGGGGCGCCGGCCGGGTGGTCGACGGCCGCGTCGAGCTCGGCCATGGCGCCGGCGTACCAGGCGAGCACGTCGGCGTGGTCGACGTCGTCCTCGACGGCGGCCACCGATGCCGGAGGCACCGCACGGAGGTCCGCGTCCACCGGTGCAGGGCTCGGGTGCAGCAGCCGACGCAGCGACGCCACGGCCGCGCGGGTCCGGTCCAGCTCGGACTCGAGGCGGGTCAGGTGGTCGGCGACGAGGGCGGCGCGGGCCTCGGGGTCGGGGGAGCCCACGATGCGCCGGACCTCGGCCAGGGGGACGCCGAGCTCGCGCAGGCGGTGGATGACCTGAGCGGTGGGGATCTGGTCAGCGCTGTAGCGGCGGTAGCCGGTCGCGGGGTCGACGGTGGCGGGCACGAGCAGGTCCGCGTCGTGGTAGCGGCGCAGGGTGCGGATGCTCAGGTGGGTCAGCCGGGAGAACTCGCCGATCGCCAGCATGCCCGCAGTGTGCACCCTCTCCCTGCGAGAGAGTCCAGTGCTTGACCCTCCACCCGGGCGACGCCGCAGCGTGGTGGCATGACCGCACCGACGCCCGCACCGACGCCCATCGAGCCCACGCAGCTGCCCGCCACCATCCGCGCCTACCTCGCCGCGCACGCAGCGCGCGAGGCGGACGCCGCGATCCGCACCTTCACCGCCGCCGCCGTGGTCGTGGACGAGAACCGGACGTTCCGGGGCACCGGCGAGATCCTCGACTTCCTGCGCAACGCCGGAGCCCAGTTCACCTACACGACCGAGCTCGTCGGCGCCCGACGCATCGACGAGGATCGCTGGGTGGCGGTCAACCGGATCGAAGGAGACTTCCCCGGAGGGGTCGCCGAGCTGGACTACCGCTTCCGGCTGGACGGCGACCTCATCGCAGAGCTGACGATCGCTCCCGCCTGAGGCACGGCAGCCGCGGCCCCACGCGGAGTGACCGCCAGCCGGGAGCGGACCGCGCCGCCGGCGCACGCGATGACCACGAGGCCGCCGACCGCGGTCAGCCAGCCGATCCGCTCGCCGAGCAGGAGCGCCGCCCAGCACAGGCTGAGCAGCGGCTGCAGCAGCTGGACCTGGCTCACCTTGGCCATCGGCCCGATCGCGAGCCCGCGGTACCAGGCGAAGAACCCCAAGAACATGCTCACCGCCGAGAGGTAGCCGAAGCAGGCCCACTGCGGCGCCGTCGCGTCGGGCGCCTGCCGCACGACCGCGACCGCAGCGAGCGCCAGCATCAACGGGGACGCCAGGACCAGCGCCCACGAGACGGTCTGCCACGAGCCGATCTCGCGCGCCAGCAGCCCGCCCTCGGCGTACCCGACGGCCGCCGCGACCACCGCCCCCAGCAGCAGGAGGTCGGCGGCGTGGAGCCCGGCCGCCCCGCCGCTGGTCGCCGCCGCGAACGCGACGGTCGCCACCGCGCCCGCCAGCGAGAACACCCAGAACGTTCGCGTCGGGTGCTCGCCGGTGCGCAGCACCGCCACCACCGCGGTCACTGCCGGCAGCAGGCCGATCACCACGGCGCCGTGGCTGGCAGGCGTCACGGTCAGGGCGTACGACGTCAGCAGCGGGAACCCGAGCACCACGCCGGCCGCCACCACACCGACGCGCAGCCACTGCCGACCGGCGGGCCTCGCCGCGCGGGCGACCGACAGCACCACGGCCGCGAGCAGCGCGGCCACCACCGCACGACCCGAGCCGATGAAGAGCGGCGAGAGCCCGCCCACCGCGATCCGCGTGAGCGGCACGGTGAGGGAGAAGGCCGCCACCCCGACGAAGCCCCACGCCAGGCCGGCCGAGACCGCCGGTAGCGGCGGGTCGAGTGGGCGAGTAGCGCTATCGTAAGCCGTCATGGACAACAGTAGCAGCCGGATCGTCGACGCGATCCGTCAGTGGATCGACACGGCTGCCCCCGGCGCGAGGCTGCCCTCGACCCGGCAGCTCGTCGCCGAGCACGCCGCCAGCCCGGTCACCGTGCAGAAGGCGCTGCGCACGTTGGCGGCCGCCGGCCTGGTGGAGAGCCGCCCGGGCGTCGGGACCTTCGTCCGCGCCACGCGGTCCGCCCGCCCGCAGGACCACGGCTGGCAAACTGCCGCTCTCGGCGCGCCCCGCAGCTCGCTGCCCCGGGTCGCCGGCGCGCTGCGCACCGCCCCGGACGACGCCCAGGCCCTGCACTCCGGCTACCCCGAGCCCGGCCTGCTCCCCGAACGGCTGGTCCGCGCCGCCCTGGTGCGCGCCGCCCGGGGGACGGCCGCCACCGCTCGTCCGCCGGCGACGGGGCTGCACGAGCTGCGTGCCTGGTTCGCGGCCGAGGTGGCCGCCGCGACCCCCGCGCACCTCTCCGGCCCTGGAGCCCACGACGTGGTCGTCGTGCCGGGCAGCCAGAGCGGACTCACGTCGGTCTTCCGGGCGCTGGTCGCGCCGGGGCAGCCGCTGCTGATGGAGTCCCCGACGTACTGGGGCGCGATCCTCGCCGCCCACCAGGCCGGCGCCCGGCCGGTCCCCGTCGCGAGCGACTCCGAGGGGCCCGACCCCGACCAGCTCGACCGGGCGCTGCGGGAGACCGGCGCCCGCGCGCTGTACGTCCAGCCCAGCTACGCCAACCCCACCGGCGTGCAGTGGTCGCCGGACCGGGCGGCCACCGTCCTCGACGTGGTCCGCGGCCACGGGGCCTTCCTCGTCGAGGACGACTGGGCCCACGACTTCGCCATCGACACCGACCCGCTCCCCGTCGCCACCCAGGACGACTCCGGCCACGTGGTCTACCTCCGCTCGCTCACCAAGAGCATGTCGCCGACGATCCGGGTCGGCGCCGTCCTCGCCCGCGGCCCGGTCCTCGAACGGCTGGTGGCCGACCGGTCGGCGGAGTCGCTCTACGTCAGCGGCCTGCTCCAGCACGCCGCCCTCGAGGTCCTCAGCGACCCGGGCTGGCGGAGCCATCTGCGGCGGCTGCGCGGACAGCTGCGGGAGCGCCGGGACCTGCTGGCGGCCGGGCTGCGCGAGCACGCCCCGTCGCTCCACGTCGACCTGGTCCCCGCCGGGGGGCTGCACCTGTGGGCGCGGCTGCCGGACGGCACCGACCCCGAGCAGGTCGTCCGGGACTGCGAGTCCGGGGGCGTGTGGGTCACCGCCGGCCACGAGTGGTTCCCGACCGAGCCGTCGGGCCCCTACCTGCGGCTCAACTTCAGCGGGCCGGACCCGGGCGGCTTCCCCTCGGCCGCCCGCACCGTCGAGGAGGCCCTGCGCCGGCAGGGCTGAGGCCGCGGGGAGTGGGGGCGGGGAGGTGGGCGCGGGGAGGTGGGCGCGGGGCGTCAGCCGGCCGAGCGCAGCGGCGCGGCGCCGTAGCTGGTGACCTGCTCGACCCCGAGACGCTGGGCGAGGCGGCTGGCGATGGCGGCCGCCTCGACGGCGGAGGAGAAGCGGAGGGCGTGCGAGCCGGCGGTCTCGTCGTCGACGCGGACGAACCAGGACCCGTCCGTGCAGTACGTGACGATCTCGGCGCTCATCTGTCTCCTCCTCCCCGCTCGGCGAAGGGCTCGTCCCCTCTGCCAGGTTGTTCGACACCTCGGCAGGCCGCGCGCAGCGATTCGGGGCAAAACCCCTGTTGCCTAGACCACAGGCGGGCTGCCGAAGTACTGACAGAAGGCCGGCCGCGCACGCGGGGCCACGCGGGGCCACGCGGTGCCCGGGGCTCCGCCGGTGCACTTTCATCAGTACTTCGGCACCCGCGGGAGTGATCGGAGTCGGGAAGTCCGGCGGCCGGTCCGCCGTTGGACCTGCCATGAGGCTGTCGCTGCTCGACCGGTCCCGCACCCGTGCCGGCTCCCCGGAGGGCGCGGCGCTGACCCACTCGGTGGAGCGGGCGGTCGGGGCGGAGCGGCTGGGCTACGACCGGTTCTGGGTCGCCGAGCACCACGGCGTGCCCGGGATCGCCTCCGGTGCGCCGGCCGTCCTGCTCGCCGCGATCGGCGCTCGGACGTCGACGATCCGGCTCGGCTCCGGCGGCGTCATGCTGCCCCACCACCAGCCGATCGTGGTGGCCGAGCAGTTCCTCATGCTCGCCGCGCTGCACCCGGGCCGGATCGACCTGGGCCTCGGCCGCTCGCGGGGCTTCACCGCGCCGGTACGCCGAGCCCTGCGCGAGGAGGACGGGCCAGACACCTTCGCCGACGACGTGGCCGAGCTCCGCGGCTTCCTCGAGCGCAGCAGCGCCGTGACCGCGCGCCCGGCCGTCGACGACGTGGTCCCGCTCTTCCTGCTGGCCACCGGCAGCGGGGTCGAGGTCGCCGCCCGGCTCGGCCTGCCGCTCGTCGTCGGTGGCCCGGTGCTCGGCGAGCCCGACGTCGGCGAGCGGATGGCGGCGTACCGGCGCTCCTTCCGGCCCCATCGCGGCAGCACCCCGCACGTGATCGTCTCGCTCGACGTGCTCGTCGCCGACACCGACGAGGAGGCCCGCGACCTCGCGCTGCCGGAGGTGTGGGCGATGGTGCGGTCGCGGCGGACGGGCGTGTTCGGCGCGCTCGAGCCGGTGGCCGACATCCGGGCGAGGGCGTGGGACGCCCAGGACGCCCGCCGCGTCGAGCGGGGCCTCGACGGTGCGGTCGCGGGCAGCGCGGTGACGGTGCGGCGCCGGCTCGAGGAGCTCGTCGAGCGCACCGGCGCCGACGAGCTGCTGGTCTCCGGAGCGACGTACGACCGCGAGGCCCTGGCCGCCTCCGACGCCGCGGTCCGGGCGCTCGTGCGGTGACCCGCCCCGTCGTCGGGGCGGGGCCCGGCTCAGCGGCGCGCGGCTCCGGGCGTCACCTGTCGCGGCCGTGTCGCCGCGCCAGCAGCAGCAGCACGAGCAGCACGGCGTCGACGAGGAGGAACGTGACCGCCTCCGGCTCGTCGTAGGCCCACACCTTCACCGGGGTGAGCAGGGTGCCCATCGCGACCGCGACGATGCCGATGGTCGTCCGGCGCGCCACGGAGAGCCGCGGCGCGAAGCCCACGGCGAGGTGCAGGGCGATCTGGGTCAGCGTCCAGGCGACCACGGGTACGTCGAGCCACGGACCGACCCACACCGCGTTCTCCGGGGCGACCAGCAGGAACATCGTGGCCCCGACCGCCTGCACGCTGCCGAGCAGGGCGAAGAGCGTGCGCGCGGTGATCAGCGGGAGGTTGCGGCGCAGCGGCACTGCGGAGGTCGTCGTCATCTCGGGTCCTTTCCTCGGGTGAGATGACGCTAGGCGCGGCGCCGGCCGGTGCCATCAGCGTCGGGGCTGGACTCTGCTTCAACCCCTGGGCTGAGGACGGCACGGTCCGGCGCCCCCTAGGCTCGGCAGGTGCGATACCGGACGTCGGTGCGTGGGGTGCGGCGGTCCGACGCCGTGCTGACGGGCGTGGTCCTCGTGGTCTCGCTCGTCCAGGTGACGGTCGCCCCGGTGCAGGTGCTCGGGCAGCCGGGCACCACGTGGTTCGGGTACGTCCTGGCCGTGGTCTCGGTGCTGCCGCTGGCCTGGCGGCGGGCCCGCCCGGTCACCGCCGCGGTCGTGGGCTCCTCGCTGTGGTGGGTTCCCACCGACCGGTTCCTCGTGCTCGGGTACGTCTGCTGCGCCCTGCTGTTCTTCTCCGTCGGCCGGCGAGCCGAGCGCGGCCGCGCAGCCGCCTGCGGGTGGGCGCTGGCCTCCGGGACCGTGGGCATGCTCGCGATCGACCGGGCGGACTCACGCCTCGAGCCGTTGTTGCTGGAGGCCGACGTCCGGGCCGGTCTCGCGCAGCTGCCCCTGCCGGCGGGCGAGACGCTGGTGGCGATGGCCGGCTTCTGGTGCTTCATCCTCGTCCCCTTCGCGATCGGACGTCTCATGGCGAACGAGGAGCACCGGGCCGGTCGGCGCCTGGCAGAGGAACGCGAGCGGGTCCGCCGGGAGGCGACGCGGGCCGAGCGGGAGCGGATCGTGCGCGACCTGCACGACGTGGTCGGCCACGAGGTCACCCTCATGGCGATCCAGTCCGAGGCCGCGGCGCAGGCGCTGGAGCTGGCGCCCGAGCGAGCCGGCGCACCGTTGGCGGCCGTGCGGGAGACAGCCCAGCGGGCACACCGGGAGCTGCGCGCGATCCTGGACCTCCTCGGCGACGGCGAGCAGGCGGTCAACGCCGACGAGCGCGGCCTGCGCCAGCTCAGCGAACGGGCCGCTGAGCACGGTATCGACAACGAGCTCACCGTCGCCGGCACGCCCTGGACCGATGCGCCGCAGCACTGGCTGGCCGTCAACCGGATCGTCCAGGAGTGCCTCACCAACGCGGGCAAGCACGCCCCCGACGAGGTGGTCGCCCTCCGCGTCGACTGGTCCGATGCCGGTGTCCGGGTGACCGCGACCAACCGGTCACCGGGGCCCAGCGGCGACCGGCCCGGCCACGGGCTGCCCGGTATGGCGGAGCGCGCCCGGTCCCTGAACGGCACCTTCCGGGCCGGCGCCTGCGACGGCCGCTACGCCGTCGAGGTCTGGCTGCCTGCCCCGGGTGGGGCGGCGCGGTGACCAGCGTGCTGGTCGCCGACGACCAGACGATGGTCCGCAGCGGCCTGCGCCTGATCCTCGAGCTGCGCGGCTTCGACGTGGTCGGCGAGGCCGCCGACGGCGCCGAGGCTGCGGAGGCCGCCGTCCGTCTGCGCCCCGACGTGGTGCTGATGGACGTGCGGATGCCCAATGTCGACGGTGTCGAGGGCACGCGCCGCATCGTGGCCGCCGACCTGCCCACCCGGGTGCTCATGCTGACCACCTTCGACCTCGACCGGCACGTCTACGACGCCCTCCACGCCGGCGCCGCGGGCTTCCTGCTCAAGGACGCCTCGGCCGACCGGCTGGTGGCGGCGATCGAGGGCACGCTCGCAGGTGAGGCGCCGCTGGCACCGCAGGTGATGAGCCGGATGATCGACCGCTTCCTGCAACGGCGACCGCCCGCCGGTCCCGACTCGGCCGGCTTGGCGTCGCTCACGCCCCGGGAGCGCGAGGTGTTGCGCCTGATGGCGCGGGGCCTCACCAACGCGGAGATCTCCGACCACCTCGTCCTGTCGATGGCCACCGTGAAGTCCCACGTCCGCAGCGTGCTGGCCAAGTCGGGGGCCCGGGACCGCGTGCACGCGGTCCTGCTGGCCCACGAGCACGGCCTGGCCGACGGCTGAACGGACCGCCCCGGCGGCCTTTCCCGCCTGGCTACATTCGAGGCGGACGACCACTCGGAGGAACCCCATGGCCCCCACCCTGACCGCGGCTCGGCGAGCCGGTGCGGTCCTCGCCGGGCTGGCGCTCGTCGCCGGGCTGGGCGGCTGTGGCTCCGACGACGACCCGCCGCGGCTCGCGCACGTGCACGACCTCGGCGTCGACCCCGCCGACGGCGCGCTCTACGCCGGCAGCCACCACGGGCTCTTCCAGGTCGGCGAGGGCCGGCTGGAGGGCCCCCTGGGTGGGCGGGTCCAGGACTTCATGGGCTTCACCGTCGCCGGTCCCGGCCGCTTCCTCGCCAGCGGGCACCCCGGCGAGGGCATGGGTGGCCCCGGCTCGGTCGGGCTCATCGAGTCCACCGACGGCGGGAAGACCTGGTCCACCCGGTCGCTCGCCGGCGAGGCGGACTTCCACGCGCTGGAGTACCGCCACGACACCGTCTACGGCCTCGACTCCGTCACCGGTGCACTGATGGTGAGCCGCGACCTGGAGACCTGGGAGACCCGGTCCGCCGTGCCGATGGCCGACCTCGCGGTCAGCCCGACGGAGTCCGGCACGCTGCTGGGGACGACCGAGGCCGGGCCCGTGCTCAGCACCGACGGCGGACGCAGCTTCGAGCCGGTCGCCGGCGCACCGGCGGTGCTCCGGGTCACCTGGGCCGAGGACGGCACCCTCCTGGCCGCGGCCCCCGACGGCACCGTGTACGCCGGGCCCGCCGCGTCGTCGCTCGAGGAGGTCGGCGACCTCGGCGGCGTGCCCGAGGCGCTCCACGCCCAGGACGCCGACACCGTCCACGCGGTCGTGGGCGGGGTGGTCCTCACCTCCACCGACGGCGGCGCCACCTTCGAGCCCGCGACCGCCTGACCGCTCGCGGGCGGTCGCTCAGTCGACGTACCGCGGCGTCCAGACCTGGCCGGTCGGCGTCACCCGCGTCGACGACGCCCCGACGATGAGCAGGCACTTCATGTCCACCGTGTCGGTGTCCAGGCCGGCGAGCGTCGTGACCGTCAGCGACTCCTCCGCGCGGCCGACGTCGCGGCCGACCACCACGACCGTGTCCGGGGAGCGGTGCTCGAGCAGGACCTTCTGCAGCTCCACCACCTGGTGGGTGCGGGAGCGGGACGCGGGGTTGTAGACCGCCAGCACCAGGTCCGCCTCGGCGACCGCCCGCAGCCGTCGCTCCAGGACGGGCCACGGCTTGAGCCGGTCCGAGAGGCTCACCACCGCGAAGTCGGCCCCGACCGGCGCCCCGGCCCGCGCCGCGACGGCCTGCACGGCGCTCACCCCGGGCAGCACCCGCACCGGCACTGCGGCGTACCCCGCGTCCTCGGCCGCCTCGAAGACCGCCGAGGCCATCCCGAAGACCCCGGCGTCCCCGCCCGAGACCACGGCGACCCGCTCGCCGCGTGCGGCCAGGTCGAGGGCCAGGCGCGCGCGGTCGACCTCGACGGTGTTGCCGGAGGCGTGACGGGTGAGGCCGGCGCGCTGCGGCACCCGTGCGACGTACGGCGCGTAGCCGACGACGTGGTCGACCTCGGCCAGCGCGGCCGACGCCTCGGGGGTGAGCCAGTGGTCGGGGCCCGGGCCGAGCCCGACGACGAGGAGCTCGGCGGCGGCCCTGGTCGCCGCGGCGGGAGCGGTCTCCTCGGCGGCAGCGGGGACGGCAGCCGTGCGCCGGCCGGTGCCGTGCTTGGAGTCGCCGGGGACCACGATGAGCGAGAAGTACGGGACCGAGCCGGGGTCGACGTCGGTCACGGGGAGCCACCGCTCGGCGGGCATCGACGCGCGCTCGACGTAGAGCGCCTGCTCCAGCCGGCCCGCCTCGGCGAGCGCGGCGCGGACGGCCGGGAACGTGCGGCCGAGCTTCATGATGATCGCGCCGTCCGTGTCGGCCAGGCGGCGGGCCAGCTCCGGCGCCGGGAGCGTGCCCGGCAGCACGGTCAGCACGTCGGTCTGCCGCACCAGCGGGGAGGCGACGGCGGCGGTCGCGGCCGCGAACGCCGGCACCCCCGGCACCACCTCGGTGGGGAACCGCTCGGCGAGACGGTCGTGCATGTACATGTAGGACCCGTAGAAGAGCGGGTCGCCCTCGGCGAGCAGCACCACGTCCCGGCCGGCCTCGAGGTGCGCGGCCAGCCGCGCGGCGGACTCCTCGTAGAAATCCGCGATCGCGCCGGCGTACCCGCCTGGGTGGTCGGTGGAGCCCGTCGTGACCGGGTAGCGCAGCTCCTCCTCGACCGTGCCCGGCCGGATCAGGTCGGCGGCGATGCGGCGCGCGTTCGACTGCTTGCGGACGCCGGCGTGGTAGGCGACCACGTCGGCGTCGCCGATCAGCCGGGCCGCCTTGAGCGTGATCAGCTCCGGGTCGCCGGGGCCGACGCCCACGCCGGCGAAGCGCCCGGTCGGCGTGCTCACTCCGCCTCCTGGGCCAGCGCGTTGACCGCCGAGGACGTGATCGCGGAGCCGCCGCGGCGCCCGCGGACGGTGACGAACGGGACGTCGATGCCGTGGTCCCGGGCGAACGAGGCCAGCGCCTCCTTCGACTCCGCCGCGCCGATGAACCCGACGGGGCAGCCGATGATCGCCGCCGGCCGGGGCGCGCCGTCGGCGAGCATCTCCAGCAGGTGGAAGAGCGCGGTGGGGGCGTTGCCGATCGCGACGACCGCGCCGTCGAGGTGCGGCTCCCACAGCGAGACCGCCGCCGCGCTGCGGGTGGTGCCCCACTCCTGGGCCAGGGCCGGCACCCGTTCGTCGGTGAGGGAGCAGAGCACCTCGTTCTCGGCGGGCAGCCGCGAGGCGGTGACGCCCATCGCGACCATCCGCGCGTCGCACAGCACGGGCGCGCCGAGCATCAGCGCGGTGCGGGCGGCCTCGACCAGCCCCGGGTGGACGACCAGGTCGCGGACGAGGTCGACCTGGCCGCTGCCGTGCACCATCCGCACCGCGAGCTTCTCCGCGTCGGCCGGCACGGCGGTGAGGTCGGCCTCGCGGCGGATGGTGGCGAAGGAGTCGACGTAGATGGCGGGGCCGTCGGCGACGTACTCGTAGCGCCGGGTGGGCGGGTTCACCGGCTGCCTCCTGCGGCCGGCACCAGCACGCCCCGCCACGGGGTGACCACCAGCTCCCGCTCGCCGGCCAGCTCGACCAGGTCCGCGACCGCGGCGCCGTCGAGCACGCCGCCGGGCGCCGGGACGTGCAGGCCGGCCGGGCCCTCGCCGTACGGCAGCGGGTCGGTGCGTACGGCGGCACGCGGGTCGGCCGCGGCCGGCTGGGCCAGCGGGTGGTCGAGCGGGTGCTCGAGCTCCGTCACGTGCCACGCGGCCTCGGGGCCGGTGCCGCGGGCGGCCAGGAAGGCGTGGGCGAGCCCGAGCAGCGCTGCCGGCGCGCCGGCCAGGTGCACGACCGGCCCCCAGCCGGCGCCGACCCGCAGCTGGGCCGTCGTCGCGTCGAGCGCGACCAGCCCCAGGTCGCAGGGGCGGTCGGCGAGGTCACCGCGGCCGTCGTCCAGCACGAGCAGGAACCGGCCCGGCAGCGCGGCCAGCGCGGGGTCGGCGCAGAGCCGCCGGTCCAGCTCGGCGGCGAGAGGGCGGAGGTCGGTGCGGCCGCCGGCGAGGCCGGTGGCGGGGGAGACGAGCACGTTCCGGACCAGCTCGTGGGTGCGGCTGGGCAGCAGGCCCCCGGCCTCCAGAGCAGCGACCACCTCCAGGAGGACCGGCCCGTCGGAGCCGTCGGGCGCGGTCGGCAGCGCGCGCAGCTGCAGGTTGGCCCGGCCGGTCAGGTGCACGTCGCCGTCGCCGTACCGCTGGGCGACGGCGGACGCGGCCGCGAGGCCGCCGGGGGAGACCCGTCCGCCGACCAGGCGGAGCCGGACGAGCGCGCCGTCGTCGGCCGGCCACGGGCGCAGCACGCCGGGGCAGCGGTCGGCCCGGGTGCGCGGGGAGGTCGCGGCGGGAGCGGGAGGGGGCACGGTGGTCCTCGCGGAGGTCAGGGGCTCGTGCGCGGAGCCCGGTCGACCTCGCGGCTGGTGCCGCAAGGGCCAGCAGGTCTTCGGACTCGGGATCGATCGGAACGGGACGCCTTCCCGGACCTCCCGGTCCAGTGGCTGCCACGAGGGCACGTCCCGCCCGTCACCCACACCGCTGCGCGTCAGTCCCGGAGTCGCACCGGGTTCCCTGACCCCCACCTGGAGGTCGACTGGCGCGGCCACCCTAACGCGTCCCCTACGCTGAGCGCCGACACGTCTCGTGGACCCCCAGGAACCCGGTGCGACTCCGGGGCGGTTCCGCCACTGTGACGCCGTCCGCCCGGGACCGGGCGGCCGGCACAGCCAGACACTGGCCACGGGACCTCCGACGACCAGGGGCGAGAACCCCGAGGAGAAACCCCCGTGCGAATCGCGCTGCTCTCCACCTCCGACACCGACCTGCTCTCGGCCCGGGCCTCCGGCGCCGACTACGTCTGGGCCAACCCGTCGCGGCCCGGGCACCAGTCCATGGCCGAGGCGATCGAGGGCGCCGACCTCGTCGTCGGCCGGGTCCTCGGCTCGCCCCAGGACCTGTGCTCCGGCTTCGCGCGGATCCGCGCCACCGGCGTACCGATGGTGGTGCTCGGCGGCGAGCAGCAGCCGAGCGCGGAGCTGATGGAGCTCTCCACCGTCCCGGTCGGCGTGGCAGCCGAGGCGCACCGGTACCTCGCCGAGGGCGGCCCGGCCAACCTCGCCCAGCTGCACGCGTTCCTCTCCGACACCGTGCTGCTCACCGGCGAGGGCTTCGAGCCGCCGGCCGTCGTGGCGCCCTGGGGGCTGGCCGAGCGTCCACTTCTCAGGGAGAACCTGCCCCGCGTCGGGATCCTCTACTACCGCGCCCACCAGGTCAGCGGGAACGCCGGCTTCGCGCACGCGCTCGCCGACGCCGTCGACGCCACCGGCCTCGCGGTCGGGGTGCCGATCTTCGCCGGCTCGCTGCGCTCCGCGCCGGACGAGCTGTACGACGCGCTCGGCACGCTCGACGCCCTCGTGGTGACCGTGCTGGCCGCCGGCGGGTCGAAGCCGGCCGCCGCGAGCGCCGGCGAGGACGACGAGGCCTGGGACGTCGCCCGGGTCGCGGCGCTCGACATCCCCGTCCTGCAGGGGCTCTGCCTGACCAGCAGCCGCGAGGAGTGGGAGGCCAACGACGACGGGGTGACCCCGCTGGACTCCGCCACCCAGGTGGCCATCCCCGAGTTCGACGGCCGGATCATCACCGCGCCGTTCTCCTTCAAGGAGATCGACGAGGACGGGCTCCCGCACTACGTCGCCGACCCGGAGCGCTGCGACCGGGTCGCGCGGATCGCGGTCAACCACGCCCGCCTGCGCCACGTCCCGCCGGCCGAGCGCCGGCTGGCGCTGATGCTCTCGGCGTACCCCACCAAGCACTCCCGCGTCGGCAACGCCGTCGGGCTCGACACCCCGGTCTCCACCATCCGGCTGCTGCGCCGGCTGCGCGACGCCGGCTACGACCTCGGTGCGCCCGGCGAGGTGCCGGGTCTCGACCTCGACGACGACACAGAGGCCGGTGACGCGCTCATCCACGCCCTCATCGCCGCCGGCGGCCAGGACGAGGAGTGGCTGACCAACGCCCAGCTCACCGACGCCCACGTCCGGATCACCCCCGAGCAGTACGCCGCGTGGACCGCCGACCTCCCCGCGGACCTGCGCGCGCAGATCACCGACGCGTGGGGCGCCGCGCCGGGCACCCTGTTCACCAACGACGCCGGCGAGATCGTGCTGGCCACCATCCGGGCCGGCAACGTCGTCCTGATGATCCAGCCGCCCCGCGGCTTCGGCGAGAACCCGGTCGCGATCTACCACGACCCCGACCTCGCCCCCTCCCACCACTACCTGGCGGCCTACCGGTGGCTCCGCGCCGACGTCGCCGAGGGCGGCTTCGGCGCGCACGCCGTGGTCCACCTCGGCAAGCACGGCTCGATGGAGTGGCTGCCCGGCAAGAACGCCGCGCTGTCGGCCTCCTGCGCGACCGACGCGGCCATCGCCGACCTGCCGCTGGTCTACCCGTTCCTGGTCAACGACCCCGGCGAGGGCGCCCAGGCCAAGCGCCGAGCGCACGCCACGATCGTCGACCACCTCATCCCGCCGATGGCGCGCGCGGAGACCTACGGCGACATCGCGCGGCTCGAGCAGCTGCTCGACGAGCACGCCAACATCGCGGCCATGGACCCGGCCAAGCTGCCGGCGGTCCGCGGCGAGATCTGGCAGCTGATGCACGCCGCGGAGATGCACCGCGACCTCGGCCTCGAGGAGCGCCCCGACGACGAGGAGTTCGACGACTTCCTGCTCCACGTCGACGGCTGGCTGTGCGAGATCAAGGACGCCCAGATCCGCGACGGCCTCCACGTCCTCGGGCAGGCGCCGGCCGGCGAGACCCGGGTCGACCTGGTCCTCGCCATCCTGCGCGCGGCCCAGGTCTTCGGCGGCCAGGCCCAGGCCGTTCCGGGCCTGCGGGCCGCCCTGGGCCTGAAGGAGGGCGAGCCGACCAGCGCCGTCGACGACGCCGAGCGCCGGGCGCGCGAGCTGGTCGCGGCGATGGACGCCGCCGGGTGGGACCCGTCCGCGGCGGCCGCCCTCCACGACGACCCCGAGGTGGTGCGGGTGCTGGAGTTCGCCGCCACCCAGGTCGTCCCCCGGCTGGCCCGCACCACGGACGAGCTCGACGCGGTGCTGCACGCCCTCGACGGCGGCTTCGTGCCCGCCGGCCCGTCCGGCTCGCCGCTGCGCGGGCTGGTCAACGTCCTGCCGACCGGCCGCAACTTCTACACCGTCGACCCCCGCGCCGTGCCGTCGCGGCTGGCCTGGCAGACCGGCCAGGCGATGGCCGACTCGCTGCTCCAGCGCTACGTCGAGGAGACCGGTGGGTTCCCCGCCTCGGTCGGCCTCAGCGTCTGGGGCACCTCGGCGATGCGGACCTCCGGTGACGACGTCGCCGAGGTGCTGGCGCTGCTCGGTGTGCGCCCGGAGTGGGACGAGGCCTCCCGCCGCGTCCGCGACCTGCACGCCGTACCCCTCGAGGAGCTGGGGCGCCCCCGCATCGACGTCACCGTGCGGATCTCCGGCTTCTTCCGCGACGCCTTCCCCCACGTCGTCGCGATGCTCGACGACGCCGTCCGCCTCGTCGCCGGCCTCGACGAGCCCGACGAGATGAACTTCGTGCGCGCCCACGCCCACGCCGACCTCGCCGAGCACGGCGACGAGCGGCGCGCGACCACCCGGATCTTCGGCTCCAAGCCGGGGTCGTACGGCGCCGGCATCCTGCAGGTCGTCGAGTCCGGCACCTGGCGCGACGACAAGGACCTGGCCGAGGTCTACACCGCCTGGGGCGGGTTCGCCTACGGCCGCGGGCTCGACGGCGTCGCCGCCGCGGACGACATGCGCACGGCCTACCGGCGGATCAAGGTGGCCGCCAAGAACGTCGACACCCGCGAGCACGACATCGCCGACTCCGACGACTACTTCCAGTACCACGGCGGGATGGTGGCCACCGTCCGCGCGCTCACCGGCGCCGACCCGAAGGCCTACGTCGGTGACTCCACCACCCCCGACGCGGTCCGCACCCGCACGCTCCAGGAGGAGACCAACCGGGTCTTCCGCGCCCGGGTGGTCAACCCGCGGTGGATCGGTGCGATGCAGCGGCACGGCTACAAGGGCGCCTTCGAGCTGGCCGCGACCGTCGACTACCTGTTCGGCTTCGACGCCACCGCCGGCGTGGTGCACGACTGGATGTACGAGTCGCTCGCCCGCGAGTACGTCCTCGACGAGACCAACCAGGACTTCATGCGCCGCTCCAACCCGTGGGCGCTGCGCGGGATCGTCGAGAAGCTGCACGAGGCGGCCGACCGCGGCCTGTGGGCCGAGCCGGACCCCGCGACCATCGCCGCGATGCAGGAGGTCTACCTCGAGCTCGAGGGTGAGCTGGAGGACCGGTGAGCCCCCGATGAGGACCGTGCGGGTCGTCGGCTTCGGCTCGGGGCCGGACCAGCTGACGGCCGAGGCGGTCGCGGCCCTGCGTGCCTCGGCCTACGTGGTCGCGGCCGACAAGGGCGGCGACAAGGGAGGCGACGCCGGCGGTGGCGACCCGCTGCTGGCGGTGCGCCGGGCCGTCTGCGAGGCCGTCGGCCTGCCGCTGGTGGCGGTGCCGGACCCCGCGCGGGACCGGCGGCCCGCCGACACGACCGCGTACGGCGACGCCGTCGCCGCCTGGCACGAGGCGCGCGTCGCGGCGTACGAGCAGGTGCTGCGCGAGCGCCCCGGCGACCCGGCGTTCCTGGTCTGGGGCGACCCGTCGCTCTACGACTCGACGCTGCGGGTGGTCGACCGGCTGAGGGACCGGCTGGCGCTGGCCGTCGAGGTGGTGCCGGGCATCGCTGCTCCCCAGCTGCTCGCCGCCCGGCACCGGATCGTCCTGCACGAGGTCGGTCGCCCGGTGCTGGTGACGACCGGCCGGCGGCTGGCGGAGGCGGTGGCCGCCGGCCACGACAACGTGGTCGTGATGCTCGACGGGCACCTCACCTGCGCCGGCCTCGGGCTCGAGGAGTGGTCGCTGTGGTGGGGGGCCAACCTCGGCACGCCGAGCGAGGAGATCGTCGCGGGGCGGCTCGGCGAGGTGCTCGACGACGTGCGCACCGCCCGCCGTCGGGCGGTGGAGGGGGCGGGCTGGGTGATGGACACCTACCTGCTGCGGGGCCCGGGCTGACCCGAGCCGGATGCGGGAACAATCGCCGACACAGATAAGTTGAGTGAAGCAGACTCAACTTGACCGGGTCGGGGCGTCGACGGGCACGATCGACGCCACCCGCCCGGGCGTACGCGGAGGAGACCTGCATGTCCCAGTTCGGTGCCGACAAGTTCACCACCCGTAGCCGCGAGGCCGTCGAGGCCGCGCAGCTCGCCGCGACGACGGCGGGCAACAGCTCCACCGAGCCCATCCACCTGCTCGTGGCCCTCCTCCTGCAGGAGGGTGGCACCGCGGCGAACCTGGTCGCCAAGGCCGGCGTCGACGTCCCGACGCTCGTCCACACCGCCGTCGCCGAGCGCGACCGGCTGCCGAAGG
This sequence comes from Nocardioides ureilyticus, assembly GCF_051280745.1. Taxonomy (NCBI): domain Bacteria; kingdom Bacillati; phylum Actinomycetota; class Actinomycetes; order Propionibacteriales; family Nocardioidaceae; genus Nocardioides; species Nocardioides ureilyticus. The sequence continues at coordinate 25,277 of NZ_JBNCOG010000006.1, forward strand.
CCTCGGGCGCGACCGTCCAGCAACCCGCCGCGTCGGCGGCGCTCACCCGCGTGCTGGCCGGCGCCCTCGACCTCGCCCGGTCGATGAAGGACGAGTACGTCGCCACCGAGCACCTGCTGATCGCGATGGCCGGCACCGAGAGCTCGGCCCAGAAGGTGCTGGCCGACGCCGGCCTCACCGAGCAGGGGCTGCGCGAGGGGCTCACGGCCGTCCGCGGCAACCGCCGGGTGACCAGCCAGGAGGCGGAGTCGACGTACGAGGCGCTCGAGAAGTACTCCGTCGACCTCACCAAGGCAGCCGAGGAGGGCCGGCTCGACCCGGTCATCGGCCGCGACTCCGAGATCCGCCGGGTGGTGCAGGTGCTCTCCCGGCGCACCAAGAACAACCCCGTGCTGATCGGCGAGCCGGGCGTCGGCAAGACCGCCGTCGTCGAGGGCCTCGCCCAGCGCGTCGTCGCCGGCGACGTCCCGGACTCCCTCAAGGGCCGCCGCGTGCTGAGCCTCGACCTGGCCGCGATGGTGGCCGGGGCGAAGTACCGCGGCGAGTTCGAGGAGCGGCTCAAGGCCGTCCTGGAGGAGGTCAAGGACGCCGGCGGCCAGGTGATCACCTTCATCGACGAGCTGCACACGGTCGTGGGCGCGGGCGCCGGCGGCGACTCCGCGATGGACGCCGGCAACATGCTCAAGCCGATGCTGGCCCGCGGCGAGCTGCACATGATCGGTGCGACGACGCTCGACGAGTACCGCGAGCGGATCGAGAAGGACCCCGCGCTCGAGCGCCGCTTCCAGCAGGTCTTCGTCGGGGAGCCCAGCGTCGAGGACACCATCCAGATCCTCCGCGGAATCCAGGAGAAGTACGAGGCGCACCACGGCGTCCGCATCACCGACGCCGCGCTCGTCGCGGCCGCCACGCTGTCCGACCGCTACATCCCGGGCCGCCAGCTGCCCGACAAGGCGATCGACCTCGTCGACGAGGCCGCGTCGCGGCTGCGGATGGAGATCGAGTCCTCCCCGGAGGAGATCGACCAGCTCCGCCGCCTGGTCGAGCGCCTGAAGATGGAGGAGTTCGCGCTCGAGAAGGAGAGCGACGAGGCCTCGGTCGAGCGGCTCGAGCGGCTCCGCGCCGACCTGGCCGACCGCGAGGAGGAGCTCCGCGCGCTCGAGGTGCGGTGGGACCGCGAGAAGCAGTCCCTCGAGGGCGAGGGCGAGCTGCGCCGCCAGCTCGACCAGCTGCGCATCGAGGCCGAGCGGCTGCAGCGCGAGGGCGACCTGGGGCAGGCCAGCGAGATCCTCTACGGCCGCATCCCGGCCCTGGAGCGGCAGATCGAGGACGCCCAGCAGGTCGAGAAGACCACCAGCGAGCCGCTGGTGGGCGAGGAGGTCGGCGCGCAGCAGGTCGCCGACGTCGTGGAGGCGTGGACCGGCATCCCCACCGGCCGGATGCTCGAGGGCGAGACCGCCAAGCTGCTGCGGATGGAGGAGGTCATCGGGGAGCGGCTGATCGGCCAGCGCGAGGCCGTCACCGCGGTGAGCGACGCCGTACGCCGCTCGCGGGCGGGCATCGCCGACCCGAACCGCCCGACCGGCTCCTTCCTCTTCCTCGGCCCCACCGGCACGGGCAAGACCGAGCTCGCCAAGGCGCTGGCCGACTTCCTCTTCGACGACGAGCGGGCGATCGTCCGCATCGACATGAGCGAGTACTCCGAGAAGCACTCGGTGGCGCGCCTCGTGGGTGCGCCTCCCGGCTACGTCGGGTACGACGAGGGCGGCCAGCTCACCGAGGCCGTGCGCCGGCGTCCGTACTCGGTCGTCCTCCTCGACGAGGTGGAGAAGGCGCACCCCGAGGTCTTCGACATCCTGCTGCAGGTGCTCGACGACGGCCGGCTCACCGACGGGCAGGGCCGCACCGTCGACTTCCGCAACACGCTGCTCATCCTCACCAGCAACCTCGGCTCGAGCTACCTGGTCGACCCGACGCTGGACCCGGAGAAGAAGCGCGAGTCGGTGCTGGCGGTCGTCCGGGCCTCCTTCAAGCCGGAGTTCCTCAACCGGCTGGACGAGATCGTCACCTTCGAGGCGCTGTCGCTGGCCGACCTCACCCGGATCGTCGACCTGCAGCTCGGGCTCCTCGAGCAGCGGCTGGCGGTGCGGCGGGTCGCGATCGAGGTCTCCGACGCCGCGAAGACCTGGCTGGCCGAGAAGGGCTGGGACCCGGCGTACGGCGCCCGGCCGCTGCGCCGGCTGATCCAGTCGGCCATCGGCGACCCCCTGGCGCGGATGCTGATCGGGGGCGAGGTGGTCGACGGCGGGTCGGTCTCGGTGGACGTCGGCGACGAGGGGCTGCAGCTGCGTGCGGGCTGACCTGATGGAATGGGGACCATGAGCACCGAGCCCGTCCGTCCCCGCCAGGCCACCGTGGCGGCCTGGCTCATCATGGGCGGCTCGCTGTTCGTGGTCCTCACGATCTTCGAACGGGTCGCCGGGCTCACCAGCCTCGAGACCCGGCAGGCCGTCGAGGAGTTCGTCGCCAGCCCGCCCGGCGAGGGGCTGGGGATGGACACCGAGGGCGTCCTCGACCTGCTCCGGGTGCTGTCGATGGTCGCCGGCGCGTGCGCGGCGGCGTCGGCCATCCTGGGCTACCAGGTGCTCAAGCGCTCGCGCAGCGCGCGGCTGGTGCTCTCCGTCCTCGCGGTGCCGCTCTTCCTGACCGGGCTGGCCGCGGGCGGCTTCATGTCGTCGGTCGTCGCGGCCGCGGTGGCGATGCTGTGGATGCAGCCCACCCGCGCCTGGTTCGACGGCACCACCCCGCCCGAGCGCCCCGCTGCGCGCAGCTCGGCTCCCCGGCAGGACGTCGACGAGCGCCGTGCCGTGCCGGCGCCTGACGCGGGGGCACCACGGCCTTCGGGCGGCTCGGACCCCGCCGACCAGGGGCCGCGGGCCTGGCAGGGCTTCGGGTCGCCCGGTGCCGGTGCCGGTGCCGGTGCCGGCGCACCCGGCTCCGCGACCGACGTCGTCCCGGCCCCCTCGGCGGGCCACCCGGCCAGCGGCCCCGGCGCCGGCGGGTCTGCGGCGGGGCGCCGCCCGGCCGGCCTGGTCTGGGCGTGCGCGCTCACCTGGACCGCCACGGGCCTCGCGGCCGCAGGCGCCTTGATGAGCGTGCTCGTGATGCTGGTGGCGCCGGAGTTCGTGCTGGACCAGCTCCGAGCCAACCCGGACCTCGCGGACGCCGGCCTGTCCGACGACGGCGTGCGCACGACCGTGCTCGTCACCGGTGCGGCCGTGGTGCTCTGGAGCCTGCTGGCCGCCGTCCTCGCCGGCCTGGTGTGGCGGGGCGTCGCCTGGGCCCGGATCGCGCTGGTCGTCTCCGCCCTGCTGGCGGCGCTGTTCTGCGTCGTCAGCGTGCTCACCAACCCCCTCATGGTGCTGCCCTTCGCGGCCGCCGTCGCCACCGTCGTGCTCCTCAACCGGGCCGACGTCAAGGCGTTCTGCACCCGTCGCTGAGCCGGCGGCCGCCCGGCCCCGCGATCGGGCGACTCGTGGTCGGCTGGTCGTCGCGCGCCGGAAACCTCGATCTGGAACCATGCGGCGCATGAGCAACTCCCCGTGGGGCCCGCCCCCGCCGAGCCAGGACCCCTACGGCCAGCAGCCGGGCCAGCAGCCGGGCCAGCAGCCGGGCGGCCCGAACCCCTACGCGAACCCTTACTCGCAGCCGGGGCAGGCCCAGCCCGGCGCGACGGCGTACGGCGCGGGCGACGGCAGCCGCGACCCGGACCGGCGTCCGGGGACGGTGACGGCCGCGGCGATCATCACCTGGATCACCGCGGGCACGAGCGCACTGCTGCTCGGGCTGACGGCGATTGCGATGTTCGTGGCCCAGGACTCGCTGGCCGACGACATCACGCGCGAGCTGGAGACCGACCCGGCCTTCCGGGACCTCGACATGCCGACCGGCGGCGAGCTCGCCGGGATGCTCGGGGTGGGCATGGCGGTGCTCACGGTGTGGTGCCTGGTCGCTTGCGTGCTGGCCGTGATGGCGATGCGCCGCTCGAACGCGGGCCGCATCATGCTCGTGGTCAGCTCGGCGATCAGCGCCCTGCTGAGCCTGCTCGCGATCCTCTCCCTGGTCTCCGCGGTCACGCTGTTCGCCTCGATCGCGGTGATCGTGCTGCTCTTCACCGGTGGTGCGGGTGACTGGTACGCCCGCCGCTCGCCGCAGCAGCACCACCTGCCGCCGGGAACCACGCAGTACTGACAGCCATCGGTGGTCGAGCCTGTCGAGACCACGCCGCCCGATCCCGGTTCCCGGTGGTCGAGCCTCCGTCCATCGGTGGTCGAGCCTGTCGAGACCACGCACCCGGCCCTGGTCGGGTGGGCTCAGGCGCGCAGGTCGGCCCGCCGCAGCCGGTCGAGCCCCTCCTCGATGACGCCCGGCTGCTTGCAGAACGCCCAGCGGACCAGGTGCCGGCCGGCCTCGGCGTCGTCGTGGAAGGCCTGCGCGGGGATGGCCACGACCCCGGCGCGCTCGGGCAGCGCGAGGCAGAAGGCGGTGCCGTCCTCCCAGCCGTACGACGACACGTCGGTGAGCGCGAAGTAGGTCCCCTCCGGGACGCGCACCTCCATCCCGGCCTCGGCGAGGCCGGTGCAGAGCAGGTCCCGGCGCTGCTCCAGCTCGCGGGCCAGCTCGCCCGGCCACGCCGACTCCTCGTCGAGCGCGTGGGCCACCGCCGGCTGCAGCGGCGACCCCGAGGTGAAGGTCAGCCACTGCTTGGCCGACAGCAGCGCCTGCACCAGCGGCGGGGGACCGCTCGCCCAGCCGACCTTCCAGCCGGTGAAGGACCACGACTTGCCGGCGCTCGACAGGGTGAGCGTCCGCTCCCACATCCCCGGCAGCGTGGCGAGCGGGACGTGCTCGTGGCCGTAGGTGAGGTGCTCGTAGACCTCGTCGGTGATGACCACCAGGTCGTGCTCGACGGCCACCTCGGCGACCGCGGCCAGCTCCTCGCGGGTCAGCACGGTGCCGGTGGGGTTGTGCGGGGTGTTGAGCAGCAGCACACGGGTCCGCGGACCGACGGCGGCGCGCAGCTCGTCCACGTCGAGCCGGTAGTCCGGGGCGCGGAGGGTGACCGGGCGGCGTACGCCCCCGGCCATCTGGATCATCGCCAGGTAGGAGTCGTAGTACGGCTCCAGCACGACCACCTCGTCGCCCGGGTCCACGAGGCCGAGGAGCGCCGCGGCGATGCCCTCGGTGGCGCCGGTCGTCACCACGACCTCCGAGTCGGGGTCGGGCTCGAGGCCGTAGTGCCGCTGCTGGTGGCGGGCGATCGCCTGCCGCAGCTCCGGTACGCCGGGCGCCGGCGCGTACTGGTTCGCGCCGCCGCGCAGCGCCTCGACCGCCCGCTCCACGACCGACGGGGGTCCGTCGACATCCGGATAGCCCTGGCCCAGGTTCACCGAGCCGGTGCGCTGCGCGAGCGCGGACATCCGCGTGAAGATCGTGGGCGGGATGCCCTGCAGGCGGGTGGCCGTCCGGGGAGTCAGCACGCTTGCCAGGGTACGCACGGCCGTGCGCCATGATGGGCCGGTGACGACGACCGACGACGCCCTCGCCGCCGACATCGACGCCTGCTGCCGGTTGACCGGCACCTTCACGCTGCGCTCGGGCCAGGTGGCCTCGGAGTACTTCGACAAGTACCTCTTCGAGGCCGACCCGATCCTGCTGCAGCGGGTCGCGCGGGAGATGGTCCAGCTGCTGCCGCACGACACCGAGCTGCTCGGCGGGCTGGAGCTGGGTGGCGTGCCGCTGGCGACCTCGGTGAGCGGGATGACGGGCACGCCGGCGCTCTTCGTCCGCAAGAAGGCCAAGGAGTACGGCACCTGCAAGCTGGCCGAGGGCCCGGACGTGGCCGGCCGGCGGGTCACCCTGGTCGAGGACGTGATCACCACGGGCGGCGCCGTGCGCGACGCGACGCGGGCGCTCCGGGAGGCCGGTGCCGTCGTCGAGGTCGTGGTCTGCGCGATCGACCGCAGCCCGGCGGGGGAGAACCCGCTGGCCGACGTGGGCCTCGAGGTCCGGGCGGTGCTCACCAAGGCCGACCTGGACGCCGCCCGGGCAGCCACCGCGTGATCACGGCCGGCCTGATCGCCCTCGCCGCCGCGGGGACCTCCGGGGACGGCGAGGAGCTCACCGGTGTCGCCGGCTGGGCGGTCGACCTCATGGAGCGGCTCGGCGCCCCGGGTGCGGGCGTCGCCATCGCGCTCGAGAACCTCTTCCCGCCGCTGCCGAGCGAGGTGATCCTGCCGCTGGCGGGGTTCACCGCCAGCCAGGGGAGCTTCTCGCTCGCCTCGGCCCTGTTCTGGACCACGGCCGGGTCGGTGGTCGGCGCCGCCGTGCTCTACCTGCTCGGTGCCGTCGTCGGCCGGCGCAGGATGTACTGGATCTGGGAGCGGCTGCCGCTGGTCAAGCTGGAGGACCTGGAGCGGACCGAGCGGTGGTTCGACCGCCACGGCCGCAAGGCGGTCTTCTTCGGCCGGATGATCCCGATCTTCCGGAGCCTGATCTCCGTCCCGGCCGGGGTGGAGCGGATGCCGGCGTGGCAGTTCCTCGGGCTCACGCTCGCCGGGAGCGCGATCTGGAACGTCGTCTTCGTCCTCGCCGGCTACTGGCTGGGCGAGCAGTGGCACCGGGTCGAGGGGTACGCCGGCACCTTCCAGTACGTCGTCATCGCGGTCGTCGTCGGCCTCGCGTGCTGGTGGCTGGTCAACCGGGTCCGCTCGATCCGGCACCAGCGTCCCGCCGGCGGCTGACCGTCCCGAGGAGCCGTGCGGGCGCGCCACCTCGACCGTGCGGGGCTCCCACCTCGACGGTGGGGGTCAGGCGGCGTCGGTGCCCGGGGGCTCCACGGCGGGCACCACGACGGTCGCGGCGCCCATCGCCACGGCGGGCGCGCGGCGCTTGCGCCACCACTCGAACGCGATCGGCACCGCGGTGAAGGCCAGGATGACCAGGAAGATCAGGTCGATGTTGCTCTCCAGCCACGGCACGGTGTGCCCGAGGAAGTAGCCGAGGGCGGTGATGAGCAGCACCCAGGACACGCCGCCGATGAGGCTCCACACGTAGAAGCGCCGCCGCGCCATGCCCGTGATGCCGGCGACCACGGTGACGTAGGTGCGCACGAAGGCCACGAACCGCCCGATGACCAGCGCCTGGTTGCCGTGGCGGTCGAAGAACGCCTCGGTCTGGTCGAAGTGCTTGCGCCGCAGCAGCCGCCCGTCGTGCTCGCGCACCGACGGCCCCATCCGGCGGCCGATCTCGTAGCCCGTGACGTTGCCCAGCCAGGCGGCGACGACCATCAGGGTCATGGCGATGCCCAGCTCGGCCAGTCGGGTGCCCGGGAAGAGGTCGATCTGGCCGGTGGCGATGAAGATGCCCACCGCGAAGAGCAGGCTGTCGCCGGGCAGGAACGGGAAGAAGAGACCGCACTCGACGAAGATGATCAGCAGGCTGATCCAGAACAGCTCGGCGCCGAACTGCTGCAGCAGCCACGCCGGATCCAGGAGCTCTAGACCCAGCACCAGCGGCTGCAGCGTCGACACTCCTGAAGCGTAACGCCCCCGTCCGACGGTGTCGGCCCCGGCAAGAGGTGTCTTACGACCGCGCGGCCTAGGGTCGGGCCCCGTGGACGAGGACCGGCGAGCGCCGTACGACCCGATGCCGCACGGGCCGGCCGAGGTCGGCGTCGGGCCTTGGGAAGGCCCGTGGCCGACGGGAGAGCAGTACGACGAGCAGCTGCTCGCCGAGGGCGACCGCCGCAACGTCGTCGACCGCTACCGGTACTGGTCGCTGGAGGCGATCGTCGCCGACCTCGACACCCGGCGCCACGACTTCCACGTGGCGATCGAGAACTGGCAGCACGACTTCAACATCGGCACCATCGTGAGGTCGGCCAACGCGTTCCTCGCCGCCGAGGTGCACATCGTCGGCAACCGGAGGTGGAACCGGCGCGGCGCGATGGTGACCGACCGCTACCAGCACGTCCGGCACCACCCGACCGTCGACGACCTCGCGGCCCACCTGCGGGCGCTGCCCGGAGGCCCCGTGCCGCTCCTGGGCATCGACAACCTGCCGGGCTCGGCCCACCTGGAGACGATGGAGGTGCCGCGGCGGGTCTGCTTCCTCTTCGGGCAGGAGGGCCCCGGGCTGAGCGAGGCCGCCCGCGACGCCTGCGACGGGACGTTCTCGATCGCCCAGTTCGGCTCGACCCGGTCGATCAACGCCAGCGCCGCGGCGGCGATCGCCATGCACTCCTGGGTGCGCGCGCACGCCGACCTCTCCGACGAGGCCGCCTGGCGAGGGTGAGCAGCGCCCGCCGGGGCACGGTGGCCCTGGCGGACGTCGGCGGTCGGAGCCACGATGGGCGGGTGACCGAGCTGATGCTGTTCCACCACGCGCTGGGGGCCACCCCGGGCGTCCACGCCTTCGCCGACCGCCTCCGCGCCGAGCGGCACACCGTCCACGTCCCCGACCTGTTCGAGGGGCGGACCTTCGACACCGTCGAGGACGGGGTCGCCCACGTCCAGGAGGTGGGGGTCGCGACGATCCTCGAGCGGGGCCGGGCCGCGGCCGCCGGCCTCCCGGACGGCCTCGTCCACGCCGGCTTCTCGCTCGGCGTGCTGCCCGCGCAGCTGCTGGCGCAGACCCGCCCCGGCGCGCGGGGCGCGGTGCTGATGGAGGCCTGCCTGCCGCCGGCCGAGTTCGGCGGCTGGCCCGAGGGTGTCCCGGTGCAGGTCCACGGGATGATCGACGACCCCTTCTTCGCCGGCGAGGGCGACCTCGCCGCGGCCCGGGCGCTCGTGGCGACCGACGGCGTCGACGGCGAGCTCTTCACCTATCCCGGCGCCGGGCACCTCTTCGCCGACCCCGGCCTCCCGTCGTACGACGAGGACGCGGCCCGTCTGCTGACGGACCGCGTCCTCGACTTCCTCGACCGGGTCGGCTGACCCCGTCCCGGCCGCGGGGCTCAGGCCTTCCGGCGGCAGGCTCCGAGGTCGATCCTGCGCACCTGGCCACGGTCGACGAAGACCTTGGTCGTCTGCAGGACCTTGCCCCCCTTCTCGCAGGTGAGCGTGTACCGCTCCCGCTTGCCCGGCGTCCGCACGGTGACCGACTCGTGGAGCGCGAGGTCGAGGGTGTAGCTGGGGCTCACCGAGGCGAAGTTGATGACCCGCACGACGTAGGTGCCCGGAGCCGGGTCGTCGACCTGGGTGCCCTCCTTGACGCCGACGAAGTTGCCCGAGCCGCCGACCTCCTCGAGGGAGCCGTCGGCCAGCTTGCGGTAGACCTCGAGGTCCATGTCGTCCGGCGTCGGCCAGTCGAGGTCGACCTTGAAGACGTCGGCGCGGTCGTCGACGCGGTACTCGTGGTCCACGTGGCCGCCGGGCTCGATGACGCCGCCCTCGACGGTCTCCGAGCGGTAGGGCTTCTCCGAGAGCTCCCTGTAGGTGCGCTCCTCGACGGCCGGGCGCGTCGACGGGTTCACGACCCAGCGGAAGCCGCCGGAGCGGCCGACCTTGATGGTCGTCTCGACCCGGTCGCGGAACGAGCCCTCCCACGTCGGGGTCTGGAACGTCTTCGCCAGGCGGAGCGTCGCCCCGCGCGGGGCGCGCCCCTTGAGCACGCCGTGGAAGTCGGTGTCGACCGCGTGCTCGAGCGCGATGAGGTACGCCTCGCGGTTGCCGCGGCCGGCGAGCTCGCCGGCACCGACGTACTCGTCGACGACCTCGGGGAACGGCGGGTGGAACTCGTGCTCACCGATCTCGAAGGTGTAGCCGAAGCCACCGGTGGCGTTGTAGGACCAGTCCTCGGTCGTGCCGGTGGTGTCGTAGAGCTGCCAGCTGTGGATGTTGGCGTAGCCGTTCTGGCGCGCCATCCGCGCGCCCAGCTCCTCGAGGGCCTCCTCGTCCGGGGCGTCGCCGACCGGCTTGCCGTCGGGCGCGATGGTGTTCGGGTTGACCCCGTTGGGCCGCAGGACCAGGTTCGAGAACGTGTGGTTGGAGATCATCATCGTGACCTGGCGCGAAGAGATCAGGTCGCGGATGTTCTGGGTCTCCGGCTCGGAGAACGGCTCCGCGCCGCGGTAGGTCGGGTCCAGCACGCCGGCCCCCACGTCCACCGGGTCCGGCTCGCTGCCGGCCGCGCCCGGGCCGCCCCAGAGGCCGCCGTAGTTGCGGTTCAGGTCGATGCCGAAGCCGAACCCGCCGTTGCTGTTGAGGGTCAGCCGGCAGCTGCCGTCGGGGGTGTCCTGGCCGTCGACGATCCGGCAGTTCTTGCGCTTGTACGCCTGGCCCGGCGTGGCCAGGATCGACGTGGAGCCGCCGAGGGGGTCGCCGTCGTTGAGGGCGCGCAGGTCGACGTACTCGCCGTCGGTGCGGGAGAGCTCGAAGCCGTCGACGTTCACGACCGGGACGACGATGACGCGCGCCTTGCGCAGCAGCCGGGTGATCCGCTCGTCCTTGCCGTAGCCCTGGGCCAGGTCGACCGCGAACTCCATGGCCAGCTCGCCCGAGGGCCACTCACGCGCGTGGTGCAGGCCCATCAGCAGGAAGACCGGTCGGCCGGACTCGGCACGGTGGACGCCCTGGCCGATCTCGACGCCCTGGATGGTCCGGCCGTCGAGGCTGGGACGCTCGAGCTCGAAGAGCTTCACGACCTTCTTGTGCTTCTTCGCCAGCGCCGCCATGTCGGCGTTGTAGTCGGCGAGGGTGCGGTAGGTGTCGCGGCCCGACGGGAGCGGCGAGCGGGCGACGCGCGCGGCGTACTCCTCGTTGAGCTCGGCGATCTCGACGCCGCGGCGGACCAGGTCGGCGATGCGGACGTCGAAGGTGAACCGTCCGGCGACCAGGCGGGCGAGGTCGGCCGGCGTGTGCAGGACGACCTCGACGTAGTCGTGGCCGGCGTGCTCGGTGAGGTCGAGGCCGAGACCCTGCAGCCGCTGCTTGTCGGCGCGCGACGGGGTGTCGACGGTGACGAGCTGGGGCGCGAAGGCCTCCTGGACGAGCTCGTCCACCCCCGTCGCGGCGGAGGTCGGGGCCAGGGCGCCGGCGGTGAGGGCCAACGTGGTGGCGGCGAGCGCGAGGGTCGAGCGCGGGCCGCGGAGGGAGCGGGGCAGTCGCATCGTGAGGACTCCTGGTGGGTCGGTTGCCCTCCTGAACGGGGCTTTACCGTCCGGGGTCACGCCACGAGTCGTGGGTCACCCCGGGCCCTCCGGTCAGTTGCCCTGCAGGACGTCGCGCACGACGCGTCGGTGGACCAGCTCGATCACCGTCTCTCGGGCGGGGAGGTCCGCCAGCAGGTACGCGGCGCCGACGAGGCCGTCGGGGTCCAGCCGGACCTCTTGCTCCACCCGGCAGGCGGTCCCGCCCTCGGGGCGGACGGTCGTGGTCAGGGTCACCCGGCCCGGCGAGCGCAGGTCGGCGACGAGCACCAGCCGTCGCGGCCCGTCCCCGGGCTCGTCGGTGACGTCCCAGACCCGCCAGAAGCCGACGGTGTCGCCGCGGACGAGGAGCGGCCGGTCCGGCACCCGCCAGCGGCGGCCGCCGCCGCCGACCAGCCGGTCGAGCAGGCCCCGGACGACGAGCGGCGGCGCGTCGACGTACCAGCGCCGTCCCTCCAGCGCTGAGGCCACGACCGACCAGGCGTGGTCGGCGGGCACGGGGACGGTGCTCGCCCGGCGGGACGAGCGCAACAAGGTGCGGCGGCGCATGCCACGCCGGTAGCCACTAGGGTGCCCAAGGAATCCCACGCAGGGAATCCTGCCCGTCTTCACGAGGAGTCCGAAGTGCCCATCGCCACCCCCGAGAAGTACGCCGAGATGCTCGACACGGCCAAGCAGAATGCCTTCGCGTTCCCGGCGATCAACGTGTCGTCCTCGCAGACCCTCAACGCCGCCCTCAAGGGCTTCGCCGACGCGGGGTCCGACGGCATCATCCAGGTCTCCACGGGCGGTGCCGAGTACCTCTCCGGACCGTCGGTCAAGGACATGGTCACCGGCTCGGTCGCGTTCGCGAAGTACGCGGCCGAGGTGGCGAAGAACTACCCGGTCAACATCGCGCTGCACACCGACCACTGCCCGAAGGAGAAGCTGGACGGGTTCGTCCGACCGCTGCTGGAGCTCTCTCGCGAGCGCGTCGGCCGCGGTGAGGCGCCGCTGTTCCAGTCGCACATGTGGGACGGCTCGGCCGTGCCGCTCGAGGAGAACCTCACCATCGCCTCCGAGCTGCTCGAGAAGTGCATCGAGGCGAAGATCATCCTCGAGATCGAGGTGGGTGTCGTCGGCGGCGAGGAGGACGGTGTCGCCCACGAGATCAACGACAAGCTCTACTCCACCCCTGCCGACGCGATCGCGACGGCGAAGGCGCTCGGGTACGGCGAGCGCGGCTACTACATGACCGCGCTGACCTTCGGCAACGTGCACGGCGTCTACAAGCCCGGCAACGTCAAGCTCCGGCCCGAGGTGCTCAAGGAGGCCCAGGAGGCGGTGGTCGGCGAGTTCGGCCTCGAGGCCGGCGCCAAGCCGTTCCACCTCGTCTTCCACGGCGGCTCCGGCTCCTCGGCCGAGGAGATCGCCGCGGCGGTCGACTACGGCGTGGTGAAGATGAACGTCGACACCGACACCCAGTACGCCTTCACCCGCCCGGTGGCGGCGCACATGTTCCAGAACTACGACGGCGTGCTGAAGGTCGACGGCGAGGTCGGCAACAAGAAGACCTACGACCCGCGCGCCTGGGGCAAGGCCGCCGAGGCCGGCATGGCCGCCCGCGTCGTCGAGGCCTGCGAGCACCTCCGCTCGGCCGGCAAGTCCCTCGGCTGACCGACCCCGGCGCAGGAGTCCCCGGTCAACCGGGGACTCCCGCACCTCGGGAACCGCCGAAGCCCGCGTGCCGCGGCCGCTCGAAGCAGAGTGCGGCGGCGAGCCCCACCAGGAGCACGGCGGCGGGCAGCAGCATCGAGGCCGCCATCGCGTCGCTGAAGGCCTGGGCGGCCGGCGCGGGGAGCACACCGACACCCGAGGCGCCGGCCTCGCCACCGCCGTACGCCGGAAGCCCCTCGGCCGCGAGCCGGGCGTCCATGAGCACGGCGATCGATGCCGCGCCGAGGACCGCGCCGACCTGCCGGGTGGCGTTGTAGACGCCAGCGCCGGCCCCGGCTTGCCGCAGGGGGAGGTTGCGGGTGGCCGTCGTGGAGTTCGGTGCCCAGACGCACGCGTTGCCGATGCCGAGCAGGAGCATCGGCGGCACCAGCCAGAAGATGGAGCCGTCGGGCTCCATGGCCGCGGCGAGCCAGACCAGCGATCCGACGATCGCGGAGAAGCCGAAGCCGGTGAGCGCCCGAGGGTGGACCCGGTCACTGAGCCCGCCGACCGGCCTGGCCAGGGCGATCGTCATCACGGCCATGGGGACGAGCAGCAGCGCGGACCGGGTCGGGCTGAGGTCGCGGACCACCTGCGCCCAGATCATCAAGGGGATCGCCATGGCGGTGATGGCGAAGCCCATCGTCGTGATGGCGATGTTCGCCAGGGAGAAGTTCCGATCGGCGAAGAGGGCGAGCGGGACGAGGGGCTCGTGGCGGTTCCGTGCCTGCCAGGCGACGAAGAGGACCAGGACGGCGAGGCCGCCGGCGATCATCGCCCACACCAGGAGGCCCCACTCGAGCTCGTGGCCCTCCTGGACGCCGAAGACGAGCAGGAACATGCCGACGCCGCTCAGGGCGACCCCCGGCCAGTCGAACCGGTGCGCATGGGTCTCCAGTCGAGGCACCAGCCGGAGGGCGAGCACGAAGGCCAGCGCGCCCACCGGGACGTTGATGAAGAAGATCCACTCCCAGCCCAGCCAGTCGACCAGCACGCCGCCGAGGATGGGGCCGACCAGCGTGGCCACGCCTGCGGTGGCACCCCACAGCGCCATCGCCCGGCCCCGTCGGTGCGCCGGGAAGATCCGGGTGATGATCGCCATCGTCTGCGGCGTGATGAGGGCGGCGCCGAGGCCCTGCACGACCCGGGCCGCCACCAGCCCCTCGATGGAGTCGGTGAGGCCGCACCACAGCGAGGCCAGCGTGAAGATCGTGAGCCCCGCGAGGTACATGCGACGCGGGCCGAACCGGTCACCGAGCCGGCCGGTGATCAGCACCGGGACGGCGTAGGCCAGGAGGTAGGCGCTGGTCACCCAGACGACCGCGTTCACGTCCGCCTGCAGGTCGACGATGAGGGCCGGCGTCGCGACCGAGACGATCGTGGAGTCGACCAGGATCATGAAGAAGCCGAGGCAGAGCGCGAGCAGCGCCGGCCAGGGGTCCTTCTCGTCGGTGGCGGGAGCCGGTGCGGCGGAGGCGGGGGACGTCACGGCAGAAGTGAACCGGCAGGCGTGGACAATGCTTCCCATGACCTCTCCGATCGGACGTGACCTGATGGCGGGCCCGCCGCCGACCCACCTGCCCCCGGACCCGGCGAGCGAGTCGCTCGCCAACGGCGAGCAGCCGGTCGACGTCGTCCGCCGCTTCCCGGCCTCGCCGGTCGCCTGGTTGTCCCTCGCCTCGCTGGCCGCTGCGGAGGACGCCGACCCGGTGACGGTCTACGCCTACGCCCGGGTCGGCTACCACCGCAGCCTCGACCTGCTGCGGCGCAACGGTTGGAAGGGCCACGGCCCGGTCCCGTGGGAGCACGAGCCGAACCGCGGCTTCCTCGGCTGCCTGGCGCTGCTGGCGCGCGCCGCTCGCCAGATCGGCGAGACCGAGGAGTGGGAGCGCTGCCGCGACTTCCTGCGCGACTCCTCGCCGACGGCGTACGACGAGCTGCTCGGCGACGCCTGAGCCCGGCGCCGGTCGGTCACGGCTGGGAGCGCGCCAGCCGCACCAGCGCGGCGGCCGCGCCCTCGGGCCGCCGCGCCGGGAGCCAGACCGCTCGGAGGGCCCGGCCGAGGTCCAGGCCGTCGACCGGCACGGCCACGAGCGCGCCGGTGGCCAGCTCGGCGGCGACCGCCAGCTCGCTCAGCACGGCCGGGGCGCCGCCCTCCGCGGCGGCGGCCTTGACCGCCGCCGTGCTGGCCAGCTCGAGGCGCTGCTCGCCGAGGGCGTGACCGGCCAGGTCGAGCGCCCGCACCAGCGTCTCCCGGGTCCCCGACCCGGCTTCGCGGAGGACCAGGTCGCCGGCGACCAGCTCGGCCGGCGTGACCGGCGTACGGCGGCGCGACCACGGGTGCGAGCGGCCGACCACGACCAGCAGCCGGTCGTGGGCGACGACCGTCGAGGCCACCGACCGCGGCACGGTCGGCGACTCCACGAAGCCCAGCGGGACTCGCCCGGACTGGACCCGGGCGAGGACGTGGTGGGAGTTGCCCACGTCGAGGCTGACGTGGAGGTCGGGGTGCTGCAGCCGGAAGCGGGCCAGCCAGCGCGGAGCCAGGTGCTCGGCGACGGTCAGGCTGCTCGCGACCGTCAGGTGCGCCTTGCGCTGCGCGGCCAGGGACCGCGCGCCGAGCACGACCCGCTCCACCGCCCCGAGCACCTCGCGGGCCCAGGTCACCACCACCTCGCCCTCCGTGGTGAGCCGCGACCCCGCGGGCGTGCGCACCAGCAGGACCAGGTCGAGCTGCCGCTCCAGCTTGGCGAGCAGCCGGCTCGCGTTCGGCTGCGCCATGCCCACCTGCCGGGCCGCCGCCCCGACCGACCCGCTCTCGGCGACGCGCACCAGCAGGTCGAGGCCGGCAAGGTCGGGTGTGCTCATGCGTCGAGCGTATGACCTGGGTGCCGCCCATATCAACGGCGCATGGCCTCAGGCCTGATCGACGGCTACCGTCCGCGCCGCTCGCCGGCCACGCTGGAGGCATGCTCGAGACGCGCCTGCCCGCACCGGCCCGGCTGTCGCCGCTCCCCGGCCTCGCGCTGGCCGGGGCCGCCGCCGGCGTCGCGCTCGCGGTGCAGGCTTGGCTGCCGGTGCTGGGCGCCACGCTCGTCGCCGTGGCGCTCGGCTTCGCGGCCGCGGCGTCCGGGCGCCTGCCCGACGAGGCGCGGCCGGGGCTCAGGGTGGCCGCCCGGCAGGTGCTCCGGGTCGGTGTCGCCCTGCTGGGCCTCCAGCTGGTCGTCTCCGACGTGGTCGGCCTCGGCTGGCGGGTGCTGCTCGTCGTGGCCGCCGTGGTGGTGCTCGGCATCCTCGGGACGCTGCTCGCCGCACGCCGGCTCGGGGTGCCCGAGGAGCAGGCCCTGCTGGTCGCCTGCGGGTTCTCCATCTGCGGGGCCGCGGCCGTCGCCGCCCTCGACGGGGTACGCCGCAACCGGGCCGAGGACGTCGCCCGGGTGGTGGCCCTGGTGGTCGTCTGCGGGAGCGTCGCGATGCTCCTCGTCCCCCTGCTGGCCGCGGCGCTCGGCCTGCCCCGCGCCGCCGCCGGTGCCTGGGCCGGGGCCTCGGTGCACGAGGTCGGCCAGGTCGTGGTGGCCGGCGGCCTCCTCGGCGGGGCGGCGCTCCAGGTGGCGGTCGCGGTGAAGCTGGGCCGGGTGCTGCTGCTCGCGCCGGTCCTGGCAGTGGTGGCCGCACGCAGCCGCGGCGCGGCCGCAGACGGCGCCCGGCCGCCGCTGGTGCCGGCGTTCGTGCTGGCCTTCGTGGTGCTCGTCCTGCTCGCCTCGACCGGCCTGGTGCCGGAGCCCGTCCTGGCGGCCGCCGGGCACGTGCAGGCCGGCGCCCTGGCCGCGGCGATGTTCGCGCTGGGGTGCGCCCTCGACCCGGCCGCGCTGGGGCGGACCGGCCGCCCGCTGGTCCGCCTCGCCGCCGCCGCCACGGCGTTGGTCACCGCCCTGGGCCTGCCGGCCGCCTACGTCGTCGGCTGAGGGTCTCGACAAGCTCGACCGACGGGCAGCGGCTCGACCGGCGGTCAGCGGCTCGACCGGCGGGCAGCGGCTCGACCGGCGGGCAGCGGCTCGACCGGCGGTCAGCGCGGCGCGGTGAGCAGGTGCCGGACGCGCTCGGCGCCCAGCGCCACGAAGAGCGTGGGCAACCGCGGGCCCCGCTCGGCGTCGACGAGCAGCTGGTAGAGCAGGCGGAAGAACTGCTTCTGGTCCGCCTTCACCTCGTCGGTCGGCGCGTCGTCCAGGGCAAGCCCGCGGGCGAGCTTCGGGACGCCGTAGACGAGCGCGGTCGTCCCCTCGGCCTCCAGCTCGTCGGGCAGCCGGTCGAGGAGCTCCCCGAGCCAACGCTGCTCCTCGGGCGCGAGCGCGGCAAGCCGCTCGGCGTCGGGCTCCTCGCGGACGGTGGTGCGGTCCTCCGGCGCGACGAACTCGGCGGTCCAGGTCATGGCCCGGTCGAGCCGCGGCTGGAGGTCGTCGACCGAGCCGTGCGCGTGGCCGGCGTTGCCGATGATCCCCGAGATGAGCTCCGCGCTGCCGGCGGTCACGTCGGCGACCGACGCGAGCAGGCGGAAGGGCACCACGACCCGCGGGGTCGGCAGCGTGCCCACCGCCGCGGTGGACGACGCCCGCTCGAAGGCCAGCACCTGGGCGTCCCGCTTGGCGGGGTCGCCGGCCTTGCGTCCCAGGCTGTCCCACTCGTCGTACAGGCGGACCACCTCGGGGCCGAAGTCGATGGTGAAGGCCTGCTTCGGCTGCCGCCGGGCGTAGAGCCAGCGCAGGATCGGTGCTTCGAGGACCCGCAGGGCGTCGGCTGCGGTGGGCACACCACCGGCCGACGACGACATCTTCTGCATGCCGGCGAAGCCCACGAAGGCGTAGGCGACGTAGGACGGGGCGCGGAACCCGAAGACCCGCTTCACCAGCTCCTTGCCGACCGTGTACGACGAGCCGGGCGTCGAGTGGTCGAGGCCGCCGGGCTCGAAGTCGACGCCCTCGACCGACCAGCGCATCGGCCAGTCGACCTTCCACACGAGCTTGCCCTCGTGCTGCGTGGCGACGTTCGTCGTGCCGGTGAACCCGCACGAGGAGCAGGTGTAGGCCAGGTCGGTGGTGTCGTCGTCGTACGCCGTGACCTCGACGGTGTCGCGCCCGCACTGGCGGCAGTAGGGCTTGTAGGGGAAGCGGGCGAGGTCGCCGGTGCCGGCCGGCTGCTCGCCGTCGTCGTCGGCGACGGAGTCCTCGAGGGCGGCCGCCTCCTGCTCGTTCTCGGCGACCGGCTCGGCCTTCTTGGTGCGGTACTTGGCCAGCACCTCCTCCACCGTGCCGCGCGAGCGGATCGCGTGGAGGACCTGCTCGGTGTAGGCGCCGGCGCGGTACTGCTCGGACTGCGACACCTCCTCCATCTCGACGCCCATCTCGGCGAGCGCGGCGCGCAGCGGCGCCTTGAAGTGCTCGGCCCACGACTCGTGGCACTCCCACGGGTCGGGGACGGCGGTGAGCGGGCGGCCGATGTGCTCGGCCCACGAGGGGTCGACGCCGGCGGGGACCTTGCGGAACCGGTCGTAGTCGTCCCAGCTGTGCAGGTGGCGCACCGCCAGGCCCCGACGGCGGATCTCCTCGGCGACGAGGTGCGGGGTGAGGAACTCGCGCAGGTTGCCCAGGTGGATCGGGCCGGACGGGCTGGCACCGGAGGCGCAGGTGATCACGCGCTCGGACGCGGGCACGCCGGCCGCCTCGGCGTTCGCCTCGGCGTGGCGGATCGCGTCGTCCGCGGCGCGGGTGACCCAGTCGACCGGCTCCTTGCCCTGCCGGGCCGATCCCGGGGCCGATCCCTGGGCTGGGCCGTCGGGCCGGTTGCCGCCTCGCGCCACTGCTGCTCCTGCACGTCGTTCGGGTGTCTGGACGGTCGGCAACGCTACCTGTCGTGCTCGGGCTGGGCTCGGTCGGCGAGCACTAGGGTGGCCGGGTGCCACGTCGTACGCCGTCGAACCTGATGGAGGCGCTCGGGCTCGGGGAGGGTGCCGACCACTTCTACGAGCGGCTCCGCGCCCAGTCCGGCCGGGAGGTGGTCTCGGTCGCCCAGGCCCTGCTGCGGACCCCGGAGGAGCTGGTCAAGGACCTGGCGCCGCTCGTCGATCGCGGCATCGCCCGGGTGGAGGAGGGCCGGCTCTTCGTGGAGAGCCCGACCGAGGCGCTCGTCCGGATGCTGGCCGAGACCGCGGCGACGGCGGCCCGCGCCCACCGCCGGCTCGAGGAAGTGGCCACCGTGGTGCCGCTGCTGGCCGGCTCCTCCGCCGCGCTGGAGCCAGGGGCCGTCCAGGACGCCGTGCCGATCGACGGCGAGGTCACCCGTGGCGGGGAGCCGGTGGAGCTGATCCACTCGCTGATCAGCCAGAGCCGGGGCGACATCCGGTGGCTGCGCCCGGGCCAGTTCGCGCGGTCGCGTGAGGACGCCATGGTGCAGGTGGTGCGGGAGGTGGTGGAGCAGGGCCGGCGCTCGTTGGCGATCTACCCGGTCCGGGCGCTCACCGAGGCCCGTGAGGTGCTGGTGGCCCGCGCCTCGGTGGGGGAGGAGATCCGGGTGCTCCCCGACCTCCCGACGCGGATGTTCATCATCGGCACCACCCACGCCGTCCTCCCCGAGCCGATCGGCCTCGCCGACGAGACCCGCTCGCTCGTGCGCCAGCGGGGCCTCGTCGACGCCCTGACGCTGTGGTTCGAGACGTTCTGGCAGCGTGCGTTGCCGGTGCCGGACCTCGAGCGGGGGGATCCGAGGCCGGACGTGCGCAAGCTGCTGCTGCAGCAGCTCGCCGAGGGGGCACAGGACGAGCAGATCGCCCGTCGCCTCGGGGTCAGCCTGCGGACCGTCCGGCGCCGGATCGCCGACCTGCTGGCCGACCTGGGCGTCGAGACCCGCTTCCAGGCCGGAGCCGAGGCGGCGCGGCGCGGCTGGCTCTGAGGCGGCCCTGCCCTCCTCGGTGGCCGGGCCCCCTCGGTGGTCGAGCCCCCCTCGGTGGTCGAGCCCCTCTCGGTGGTCGAGCCTGTCCGACCTTCGGTGGTCGAGCCTGTCGAGACCACGTCCGACCTTCGGTGGTCGAGCCTGTCGAGACCACGTCCGACCCTCGGTGGTCGAGCCTGTCGAGACCACGTCCGTCCGGCTCCACCGCCGGGTGGGGTCAGGGAAGGACCATCGAGTAGGCGCCCGGCTCGACCCGCCAGGTGCGTCGGCGCTCGGGACCGTAGATCTCGCCGTCGGCCGAGCAGTAGAACTCCTCGCCGTCGATCGACACCTGGCTCGCCCGGAGGGCGATCACGTCGTCGCGGTGGGAGTGGGTGCCCCGCAGCAGGCTGCCGAGGTAGCCGACCCGCTGCAGCGGACCGGCCGAGCGGGCCACGACCACGTCGACCTTGCCGTCGCGGGTGTCGGCGCCCGGGACCAGCTCGGTCCCACCGCCGACCGTCGCGCCGTTGCCGACGGCGACCATGAGCACGGGCTCGTCGTAGTCGACGACCACCTCGCCGTCGACCTCCACCCGCAAGCGGACGTACGGCGGCTTCATCGCGGCCAGCGCGGCCCCGATCGGGTAGCCGAGCTTGCCGAGGTTGAGCCCGCCGACGCCGACCCCGTGCAGCCGGTCCTTCCAGCGCTCGCCGCGCCGGCTCGCCTGGGCCCCGGCGCCGGCGTGCACGCTGTTGACGACGATCTCACCGACCTCGTCGAGGATGAGGTCCACCCGGCGTACCCGGCCGTGCAGCACGACCTTGGCGGCCTCCTCGGTGTCGAGGGGGATCCCGTTGCCGCGGGCGAAGTCGTTGCCGGTGCCGAGCGGGAGCAGCCCGAGCACGGCGTCGTGCAGCTCGTGGCGGCGGTGCAGCGCGGCGACGACGGCGTGCATGCTGCCGTCACCACCGGCGACGACGATCCGCCGGGACCCGGCCCGGTGCAGCACGCCGTCGAGCTCGCCGGGGTCGGAGGTGGCGCACACCTCGACCGACGTGCGGTCGCGCAGGACAGCCAGCGCCCGCTCGAGCTCCTGCTCGTCCGCGGGGCCGGCGTCGCTGTTCGTGATCACCAGGAGCGGGTCCATCGGCGCGACCCTATCCCGCACCGCGCGAGGATCTTGCTAACGTGAGGCCGCAAGAGCCCCGGTCAGCGCTTGCTGCACCCCGGGGCTTTCCTGTTGCGTGAGGAGCTCAGATGCCCGCGATCGTCGTGCTCGGCGCCCAGTGGGGCGACGAGGGCAAGGGCAAGGCCACCGACCAGCTGGCCACCACCGACCCGATCGACTACGTCGTCCGCACCAGCGGGGGGCACAACGCCGGTCACACCATCGTCATCAACGGCGAGAAGTACGCCACCCACCTGCTGCCCAGCGGCATCTTGACGCCGGGCGCGACGTCGGTCATCGCCAACGGTGTGGTCGTCTCGCCCGAGGCGCTCTTCCGCGAGCTCGACGGCCTGCTCGAGCGGGGCGTCGAGATCGGCGGGCTCGTGGTGAGCGCCAACGCGCACGTCATCGCGTCGTACCACTCGACGATCGACAAGGTCACCGAGCGCTTCCTCGGCAAGAACCAGATCGGCACCACCGGCCGCGGGATCGGGCCGGCCTACTCCGACAAGGTCAACCGCTACGGCGTGCGGATCGCGGACCTCTTCGACGAGAAGATCCTGCGCGAGAAGGTCGAGGCGGCCCTCGACGTCCGCAACCACCTGCTGACCAAGGTCTACAACCGGCGCGCCATCGAGGTCGACGCGGTCGTCGAGGAGCTGACGTCGTACGTCGACCGGCTCCGCCCGATGGTGGCCGACACCTCGCTCCTGCTCAACCAGGCGCTCGACCGCGGCGAGACCGTCCTCTTCGAGGGCGCGCAGGCGACGATGCTCGACGTCGACCACGGCACCTACCCGTTCGTCACGTCCTCGAGCCCGGTCGCCGGCGGTGTCTGCACCGGCGCCGGCGTCGGACCCACGCGCATCGACCGGGTCATCGGCGTGATCAAGGCCTACACGACGCGGGTCGGCTCGGGGCCGTTCCCGACCGAGCTCTTCGACGACGACGGCGTGCAGCTGCAGCGGCTCGGCGGCGAGATCGGCGTCTCCACCGGCCGGACCCGCCGCTGCGGGTGGTACGACGCCGTCGTGGCCCGGTACTCCTCGCGCGTCAACGGCCTCACCGACTACTTCCTGACCAAGCTCGACATCCTCGGGGCCTGGGAGCGGATCCCGGTCTGCGTGGCCTACGAGGTCGACGGCGTGCGGCACGACGAGATGCCGATGACCCAGACCGAGTTCCACCACGCCACGCCGGTCTACGAGTACCTCGACGGCTGGGGCACCGACATCTCCGGCTGCCGCACCTTCGAGGACCTGCCGGCCAACGCGCAGGCCTACGTCCGGGCGCTGGAGGAGATGTCCGGCACCAAGATCTGGGCGGTCGGCGTCGGCCCGGGTCGCGAGCAGACCGTGGTCGTCAACCCGTGAGGGTCCTCGTCATCGGCACCGGTGGACGGGAGCACGCGCTCGCGCTCGCCCTCGCCCGGGACCCGGAGGTGACCGAGCTGCACGCGGCGCCCGGCAACCCGGGCCTCGCCGACGTGGCGACGCTCCACGACGTCGACCCGGGCGACCCGGCGGGGGTGGCGGCGCTCGCCACCCGACTGGGGGTCGACCTCGTGGTGGTCGGGGCCGAGGCGCCACTGGTGGCCGGTGTCGCCGACGCGGTGGTCGGGGCCGGCATCGCCTGCTTCGGGCCGTCGCGCGCGGCCGCGCGGCTCGAGGGGTCGAAGGCGTTCAGCAAGGAGGTCATGGCGGCGGCGGGGGTTCCCACCGCGAGGTCGTGGGTGTGCACCACCCCGACCGAGGTCGCCGAGGCGCTGGCCGCGGCCGGGTCCCCGTACGTCGTCAAGGACGACGCGCTCGCCGCAGGCAAGGGCGTCGTCGTGACCACCGATCGCGACGAGGCGCTGGCCCACGCCGCGGCCTGCGGGCGGGTGGTGGTCGAGGAGTTCCTCGACGGACCGGAGGTCTCGCTCTTCGCGGTCTGCGACGGCACCACGGCGTACCCGCTGCAGCCGGCGCAGGACTTCAAGCGGATCTTCGACGGCGGCCGGGGCCCGAACACCGGCGGGATGGGCTCCTACTCGCCGCTGCCGTGGGCGCCGCCCGACCTCGCCGCCACGGTGATGGCGACCGTGGTCCAGCCGACCCTCGACGAGATGGCCCGGCGGGGCGCGCACTTCCGCGGCTGCCTCTACGTCGGCCTCGCGCTCACCGACGACGGGCCACGGGTCATCGAGTTCAACGTCCGCTTCGGCGACCCCGACGTCCAGCCCGTGCTCGCACTGCTCGACTCCCCGCTGGGCGAGCTGCTGCTCGCGGCCGCCGAGGGTCGGCTCGGCGACGTCCCGCCGCCGACCTTCCGCGCCGGCGCGGCCGTGACGGTCGTCCTCGCCTCAGCCGGCTACCCCGAGTCCTCGTCGAAGGGTGACGTGATCACCGGCGTCACCGAGGCCGGGGCCCGGGACGGGGTCGACGTCGTCCACGCCGGCACGGCCTTGGTCGAGGACCGGCTGGTGACCGCCGGTGGCCGGGTGCTCGCCGTACGGGCGGTCGGGGCGGACGTCGCCGACGCGCGGAGCCGCGCCTACGCCGCAGCGGACCTGGTCTCCTTCCCCGGGCTCCAGCGGCGCTCGGACATCGCCGCCGAGCCTCTCGGTGTCGTCGAGGGCGCCTCGGTCCTCACCCCCCACCACCCGTCGAGTGGGGACCTCTGACCGTCGAGTCGTGACCTACGACCGTCGAGTCGGGACCTGTGGCCGTTCAATCGGCCGAGTGGACGGTCACAACTCCCGACTCGACGGTCAGGGGTCCCGAGTGAACGGGCACAACTCCCGACTCGGCGGCGTGGGAGAATCCGCCGCGTGACCGACCCGACCGACCCGACCGTCCCGAACGTCCCGAACGTCCTGGCCACGCGGTACGCCGCTCCCGACCTCGCCGGCATCTGGTCGCCGGAGCACAAGGTGGTCCTCGAGCGTCAGCTGTGGATCGCCGTGCTCAAGGCCCAGCGCGACCTCGGGATCGACGTGCCCGACGGGGTCGTCGAGGCCTACGAGGCGGTCGTCGACCAGGTCGACCTGGCCTCGATAGCCGCCCGCGAGCGGGTGACCCGCCACGACGTGAAGGCGCGGATCGAGGAGTTCTGCGCGCTGGCCGGCCACGAGCACGTCCACAAGGGCATGACCTCGCGCGACCTCACCGAGAACGTCGAGCAGCTCCAGGTGCGCCAGTCGCTCGCGCTGGTGCGTGACCGCGCGGTCGCCACGCTGGCCCGCCTGGCCCGGCTGGCCAGCGAGCACGAGGTGACCGTGATGGCCGGTCGCAGCCACAACGTCGCCGCGCAGGCGACGACGCTCGGCAAGCGGTTCGCCACGGTGGCCGACGAGATGCTGGTGGCGCTGGAGCGGGTCGAGGACCTCCTCGGCCGGTACCCGCTGCGCGGCATCAAGGGCCCGATGGGCACCGCCCAGGACATGCTCGACCTGCTGGACGGCGACGAGGAGAAGCTCGCCGACCTCGAGCAGCGGGTGGCGGCCCACCTGGGCTTCGAGCGGGTGCTGACCAGCGTCGGCCAGGTCTACCCGCGCTCGCTGGACTTCGACGTCCTCTCCGCGCTGGTCCAGCTCGTGGCCGGGCCGTCGAACCTGGCCACGACCGTGCGGCTGATGGCCGGCAACGAGCTGGTCACCGAGGGCTTCAAGGAGGGGCAGGTCGGCTCCTCGGCCATGCCGCACAAGATGAACAGCCGCTCCTGCGAGCGGGTCAACGGGCTGGCGGTGGTCACCCGCGGCTACCTGTCGATGATCGGCGAGCTCGCCGGCGACCAGTGGAACGAGGGCGACGTCTCCGACTCGGTGGTGCGGCGGGTCGCGCTGCCCGACGCCTTCTTCGCGGTGGACGGCCTCTTCCAGACCTTCCTCACCGTCCTCGACGAGTTCGGCGCGTTCCCCGCGGTCGTCCAGCGTGAGCTCGACCGGTACCTGCCGTTCCTCGCGACGACCAAGGTCCTCATGGCGGCGGTCCGCAACGGCGTGGGGCGGGAGGCCGCGCACGAGGCGATCAAGGAGGCGGCGGTCGGTACGGCGCTGGACATGCGCCGCGGCCAGGCCGAGAACGACGTCTTCGCCCGGCTGGCGGCCGACCCGCGGCTCGACCTCTCGGCGGACCAGCTGGCCTCGCTCGTCGCCGAGCCGATCACCTTCACCGGCGCCGCGGTCGCCCAGGTCCGCGAGGTCGTGCGCCGGGTGAGCGAGGTCGTCGAGCGGCACCCCGTCGCCGCGGCGTACGCCCCCGGCGCGATCCTCTGACAGCTCCCCGGGACAGGGCGAGGGCCCGGACACCGGGTCGGTGTCCGGGCCCGTGGTGCAGGCCTCAGCTCTCGATCGCGGCGGGCTCGCGGTCCGAGGAGCCCGAGGAGACCTCGATCTTGCGGGGCTTGGCCTTCTCCGCGACCGGCACGACCAGCCGCAGCACGCCGCTGTCGTAGGACGCCTCGATCCGGTCGAGGTCGAGGTTGTCCCCGAGGACCAGCTGGCGGCTGAAGGAGCCGCGGGTGCGCTCGCTGGCGAGCATCTGCCAGTCGCCGTTGTTGGCGACGCGCTCCGCGCGCACGGTCAGCACGTTGCGCTCGACGTCGAGGTCGATCGACTCGCGGGCCACACCCGGGAGGTCGAACTCGATGACGAAGCGGTCACCCTCGCGCCAGGCGTCCATCGGCATGACGGCCGGGCGGTTGGTCGTCCCCAGCAGCTGCTGGGTGAGGCGGTCGAAGTCGCGGAAGGGGTCGGTGGTGCGCAGCAACATGGGGTGGTCCTCCTTCGTGGTGTCCGTGGTGTTCGTCCGACGGTCTGCGTGAGCCCGTCGTATCTGTATCAACGGTTACAGGTTTTTTATATTCCAGGACTGAGGCAGAATCAAGCCCATGTCGAGCACGGAGCGCCGGGGCAGCGGTCGGGCCAGCGGTCGGGGCAGCGGTCGGGGCGTCTTCGCGATCTCCGTGGCGGCCGGCATGGTCTCCATGGAGATCCAGAACCTCCGGGTCTACGAGCGCCGGGGACTCGTCGACCCGGACCGGACCCCCGGGGGCACGCGGCTCTACAGCGAGGCCGACATCGAGCGGCTGCACCGGATCCGTGACCTGCTCGGCGAGGGCTTGAACCTCGCCGGCGTCGGGCGGGTGCTCGCCCTCGAGGACGAGGTACGCCGGCTGCGCGCGGCCAACGCCCGGCTGCGGCGGGCGGCCGGGGACTGAGCGCCGGTCAGCCGCGCGCGCCGGCTCCGCGGTCGGGCACGTGGGGCGGCTCGTGGCGCCGCGACCAGATGGCCGTGGCCAGAGCGGTGCTGAGCACCAGCAGGGAGACGACCAGGGCGACCCGCAGGGCGCCGCCGGCGTCCAGCGGCCCCATCGCGACGCCGTACGACGTCATCAGCAGCGCCGCTCCCAGCGAGGAGCCGATGCGCTGGCCGGTCTGGAGCGCAGCGCCGGCCGCGCCACCCATCTGCGGCGGCACCTCGGCGAGGGCGAGCGTGAAGTTCGGCGAGATCACCCCGCCACCACCCAGCCCGGCGAGCAGCAGGCACGGCACCAGCGCCAGCCCGATCAGGACCCCGTCGAGGGCGGGGGCGAAGAGCATCGTGAGCGCGACGCCCGACATCATCACCGCGAGCGCCACCACGGTCAGCGACCGGCCAGCGTGGGAGACCCGCCGCCCGGCCAGTGGCGCGGTGATGGCGGCGCCGACGGCGAAGGGCGTCGTCAACAGGCCGGTGGTCAGCGGCGAGAGCCCCAGCGCGTCCTGCAGGTGGACCGAGAGCACCAGGAAGATGCCGGTGAAGCCGGTGAAGTAGAGCGCGCCGATCGCCAGGCCGGTGCTGTAGCCGGGGAGCCGGCGCAGCAGCGAGACGTCGAGGAGCGGTGGCCGCCCGCGGCGGCGCAGCCGGCTCTCCCACCGGACGAACGCCCAGCCGAGCACCGGCGCGCCGGGCAGCAGCACCAGCGGCAGCAGCGCGCCGCCCTCCAGGCTCACGAGCGGGAGAAGTACGCACAGCACGGTGCCGCCGAGCAGCAGGGCGCCTGGTACGTCGATCCACGTGCCGGCGCCGTCGGGGTCGTCCGTGCGGTCGGGGCCCGGGACGATCACTGCGATCGCGACCAGGGCGGCCAGACCGATGGGGACGTTGACCAGGAAGAGCCACCGCCAGCCGGACTCCTCGCCGGCCAGCGCGATGATCGCGCCGCCGAGCACCGGCCCGGTGGCCGAGGAGAGCGCGACGGTGAACCCGAACATGCCGAAGGCCCGACCGCGCTCCTCGCCGCGGAAGTGCTGCTGGATGAGGCCGGAGCTCTGCGGCGTGAGCAGGCCCGCGGTGGCGCCCTGCAGCAGACGCGCGGCGATGACCGTCTCGGCGTTCGGCGCCATGCCGACGGCCGCGCTGGCGAGGATGAAGCCGGTCAGGCCGATCAACATCAGGCGGCGCCGGCCGTGGGCGTCACCCAGCCGTCCGCCGGCGACCAGCGTGAGGCCGAAGGTCAGGGCGTACCCCGACACCACCCACTGGATGGTGCCGGTAGTGGTGTCGAGACCGTCCTGCATCGAGGGGATCGCGACGTTGACGATCGTGACGTCGAGCAGCGACATGAAGCCGACGACGAGGGTC
The DNA here is from genome assembly GCF_051280745.1 of Nocardioides ureilyticus. Classification (NCBI taxonomy): domain Bacteria; kingdom Bacillati; phylum Actinomycetota; class Actinomycetes; order Propionibacteriales; family Nocardioidaceae; genus Nocardioides; species Nocardioides ureilyticus. The sequence continues at coordinate 52,881 of NZ_JBNCOG010000006.1, forward strand.
ACGCCGAGCACCCGCCACCGCCGCGGGTCGGGTCCCTCCGTCCCCCTGCCGTCACCCGGGCCGTCTCCCGGGGACACCCGCTCCCGGGTGCCGGCTCCCTGCTCGCTCACCGGCACCCGTTGCCCGATCCGCCGGTCCGTCAGTCACGGCAGGGAGCCGGCGGTTTGCGGCACCTCCACCGGTACGTCGAGCATGCGCCCCATGAGCGCTCCCGTCACCGTCTCGATCACCCGGCACCTCGACCCCGGCCACGACGCGGAGATGCTGAGCTGGCTGCAGGCCGGCACCACGCTGGCCCAGCAGTTCCCGGGGTTCCTCGGCGCCGGGTGGGTGCGGCCCGAGGCCGGGTCGGCCACCTGGCACATGCTCTACCGGTTCGCCGACCAGGCCGCGCTCGAGGCGTGGGAGCACTCGCCGCAGCGGCAGTGGTGGCGCTCGTCGGCGTCCGGGCTCGGCGTGGTGGAGTCGCGCGTCGAGCGCCGTACCGGCATCGAGGGCTGGTTCGACGACCCCGCCAGCCGCGACGTCGAGGACCTCCGCGCCGCGACCGCCGCCCCGCCGCGGTGGAAGCAGGCGTCGGTGATCTTCCTCGTCTTCTACCCGCTCAGCGTGCTGGCCAACTGGGCGGCCGGGCCGCTCGTCGGCGAGGTGCTGCTGCCGCTGCGGGTGCTGCTCACCGTGCTCGTGATGACGCCGGTGATGACCTACCTGGCCCTGCCCTGGGTCACCCGCCGGATGGAGTGGTGGCTGCAGGGCCGACCGGCTCCGTGGCGGCGGCGCCACTAGCCTGGCCCCGTGGCCGACTCTGCATCCTCCCTCGGGATCCCCGACGCCCCGCCGATCGAGGGTGCGCGGCACCTGCACTCTGGGAAGGTCCGCGACCTCTACGAGCTCACCGAGGGCCCGTACGCCGGTGGCCTGCTGATGGTGGCCAGCGACCGGATCTCCGCCTACGACTTCGTCCTGGACACCACGATCCCCGACAAGGGCGAGATCCTCACCCGGATGTCGCTGTGGTGGTTCGACCAGCTGGCCGACCTCGTGCCGCACCACGTGCTCTCCACCGACGTGCCCGCCGCCGTCCGCGGCCGGGCGGTGGTCTGCGAGCGGCTGGAGATGTTCCCGGTCGAGTGCGTCGCGCGCGGCTACCTCACCGGCTCCGGCCTGGCCGACTACCGGGCGACCGCCAGCGAGGGGCACAGCGTCTGCGGCATCGCGCTGCCGGCCGGGCTGGAGGACGGCTCCCGGCTGCCGGAGCCGATCTTCACGCCGGCCACCAAGGCCGACCTCGGCGACCACGACGAGAACGTCGACTACGACGCCGTCGTCGCCACGGTCGGCGCGGACGACGCCGCCCGGCTGCGCGAGCTGACCCTGCAGGTCTACGCCCGGGCGGAGGCGGTCGCCCGCGAGCGCGGGATCGTGCTGGCTGACACCAAGCTCGAGTTCGGACGCCGGTCGGACCCTTCGACGGGCTCAAGACAGGCGCGAGAGATCGTGCTCGGTGACGAGGTGCTGACGCCGGACTCCTCCCGCTTCTGGCCGGCCGACCAGTGGCAGCCCGGCCGCACCCAGCCGTCGTACGACAAGCAGATCGTGCGCGACTGGCTGACCTCGCCCGAGTCCGGCTGGGACCGGTCGTCCGGCGAGGCCCCGCCGCCGCTGCCGGCCGAGGTGGTCGAGCGCACCCGGGCGCGGTACCTCGAGGCCTACGAGCTGCTCACCGGCCAGCGCTGGTGAGGACGCCGGCGACCGCATGAGGATCCGGTTCGACGTCCCGGCCGAGGTGGTCTTCGACTACCTGGCGGACCCGCGGAACCGGCCGGAGTGGCAGTCCAGCCTCGCCCGGGTGGAGGACGTCGTCGGGGAGCCGGGCCCGGGCCAGGCCTGGACCGACGTGACGAAGCCGGGCTTGAAGCCGCGGATGGCCACGACGACGTACGAGCGGCCCCGCCGCTGGGCGGAGACAGGCACCTGGGGCGGGTTCTCCGCCGACCTGGTCCTCGAGCTCGCGCCCGACGGCGACGGCTGCCTCGCCGACGTGACCTTCGACGTCCGCGGCCGGGGCGTCGCGCGCCCGGCTGCGGCCGTGCTCGGGCTGGTCGCGCCCCGCGCGGTGGCCGCCGACCTCCGGCGGGCCGCCGAGGTGCTCTCGGCCGAGCCCGGGCGCCGGGGTTCGTGACCGGTCAGTAGGTTGGTCCCGTTCCGCACCGTCGTGATGGAGGCCACTCGTGTCGTACAACCTGTCGTCCCTGCTGGAGAACAGCGCGAAGACCTACCCGGACCGGGACGCGATCGTCCTCGGCGACACCCGGCTGACCTACGCCGCGGTCGACTCGTTCGCGAACATGGTGGCCAACCTGCTGGTCTCCCGCGGGATCGAGCCGGGCGACAAGGTGGCGCTGAGCTGCCCGAACCTGCCGTACTTCTCGATCGTCTACTACGGCATCCTCAAGGCCGGCGCCACCGTCGTGCCGCTCAACGTCCTGCTCAAGGGCCGCGAGATCGCCTACCACCTCGCCGACTCCGACGCGAAGGCCTACTTCTGCTTCCAGGGCACCCCGGACCTGCCGATGGCGAAGGAGGGGCACGCCGGCTTCAGCCAGACCGACGGCTGCGAGCACTTCTTCGTGATCACCGCCGACCTCGGCGCCGAGTCGCCGATCGAGGGCACCGAGACGATGGCCCAGGCGATGGGCGGGCAGAGCAACGAGTTCACCTCGGTCGAGACCGACGAGGACGACACCGCGGTCATCCTCTACACCTCCGGCACCACCGGTCAGCCCAAGGGCGCCGAGCTGCGCCACCGCAACATGCGTGACAACGCGACGCTCGGCGAGAAGCTCTTCGGCGCCTCGACCGAGCGGCCCGACACCTTCATGTGCGTGCTGCCGCTCTTCCACTCCTTCGGCCAGACCGTCATCCAGAACGGCGCCTTCGCCTACGGCGGCACCATCGTGATGCTCCCGCGCTTCGAGCCCCTGCCCGCGCTCCAGCTGATGGTGCAGGAGAAGGTCACCTTCTTCGCCGGCGTGCCGACGATGTACTGGGGCCTCCTCGGCTCCCTCGAGGACTCGGGCATCGACGTCGGCCAGGTGAAGGAGAACCTCCGCGTCGCGGTCGCCGGCGGCTCGGCCCTGCCGGTCGAGGTGCACAAGGACTTCGAGAAGAAGTTCGGCGTCACCATCCTCGAGGGCTACGGCCTCTCCGAGACCTCGCCGGTCGCGTCGTTCTCGACGTACGGCGAGCCGGTGCGGGTGGGCTCCATCGGCGTGCCGGTGCCGGGGGTCGAGATGAAGCTGGTCCGCCCCGACTCGTGGGACGAGGTGGAGGAGGGCGAGGTCGGCGAGATCGCCATCAAGGGCCACAACATCATGAAGGGCTACTACGGCCGGCCCGAGGCGACCGGCGAGGTCATCCAGGACGGCTGGTTCCGCTCCGGCGACCTGGCCCGCCGTGACGAGGACGGCTGGTACTACATCGTCGACCGCTCCAAGGACATGATCATCCGCGGCGGCTTCAACGTGTACCCGCGCGAGATCGAGGAGGTGCTGATGACCCACGAGTCCGTGTCGCTGGCCGCGGTCATCGGTGTCCCGCACGAGAGCCACGGCGAGGAGATCAAGGCGTTCGTCATCCTGAACCCGGGCGCCTCGACCACGCCGGAGGAGATCGTCGAGTGGTCCAAGGACCAGCTGGCCGCTTACAAGTACCCCCGCGTCGTCGAGGTCGTCGACAGCCTGCCGATGACCGCGACCGGGAAGATCCTCAAGCGCGAGCTGTCGTGAGGTTCCTGCTCCTGGCGGTGGCCGCGCTCGCGGTCGTCGCCGGGGGCCTGTGGTGGGCCGGCGGCTCCGGTGTCGTCGGCCCGATCCTCGCCGGCCTCGGGGTCGCCCTCGTCATCTCGGTGGTCCAGCACTCCCGCCGCCGCTAGGCGGTCCGCCCAGCCCGGCGTCCCGCGCAAGCGCCACCATCTCGGCGCGGGACCGGGCATGGAGCTTGCCGAGGATGTCGCTGACCCGGTTGCGGACCGTCTTGTCGGAGAGGAAGAGCCGGCGGGCGATCGAGCCGTTGTCGAGGCCCTGGGCGATCAGCTCGAGGACCTCGTGCTCCCGCGGTGTCAGCTGGGGGAACGTGGCCGACGGCGCCGCGCGACCGGCGGCGAAGTAGGCCAGCACGCGTCCGGCGACGCCCGCCCCGAAGACGGCCTCGCCGCAGGCCGCACCGATGATCGCCCGCTCGATCTCGTCCACCTCGGCCTCCTTGAGCAGGTAGCCGCGGGCGCCCGCACGCAGGGCGGCGAAGACCGAGTCGTCGTCGGAGTCCATGGTCAGCACCACCACTGCGACCGCCGGGTGCTCGACGCGGGTCCGTGCCGTCGCCTCGAGGCCGCCGACGCCCGGCATCCGCAGGTCCATGAGCACCACGTCCGGCTGGTGCGTCGCGGTCAGGGCGAGCGCCTCCTCGCCGTCGCCGGCCTGGGCCACGACCTCGATCGCGGGCAGGTCGTCGAGGACGGCGACCATCCCGGCGCGGAAGACCGGGTGGTCGTCGACCACGAGGACACGGACGGTGCTGGTCACAGGACCTCCAGGGGAAGGGTCGCGCGGACGGTGGTCCCGCCGCCGGGGGTGGGGAGCTGGTCGAGCCGGCCGCCGACCTCGGCGGCCCGCTCACGCATGCTGGTCGTGCCCACGCCGGCCCGCGGCCGGGGTGGCAGGCCGACGCCGTCGTCGACGACCTCGACCACCAGGTCGCCGCCGGTCGTCCGCGCCCGGACGCAGACCTCGGTGGCGACCGCGTGGCGCAGGGCGTTGCTGAGCGCCTCCGACGCGATGGCGTACGCCGCGACCTCGACCGCGGCGCGCGGCGCGCCCAGGTCCGCCACCTCGGCGACGCACCGGGGCGTGTCGTGCCCGGTGACGAGGTCGCGCAGCGCTCCGGCCAGCCCTCGCTGGTCGAGCACCGGGGGGCGCAGGCCGTGCACCAGCGCCCGCAGCTCGGTCACCGTGCCGCGCAGGCCGTCGCGGAGCGTGCCGACGCGCTCGGCCAGCGCCGGCAGCTCGTCCCGCTCGAGCCGCTTGGCCAGCGAGTCCAGCTGGAGCGCCGTGCCGGCGAGGCTGGGCGCGACCCCGTCGTGGAGGTCGGCCCGCAGTCGGCGCCGCTCCTCCTCCCGGGCGGCCACGATCCGGCCCCGGCTCCGTGCGACATCGGCGACGAGCGTCGCGGCGTACGCCAGCGTGCCGGCCCGGCCGGCGACCTCCTCGACCGCGGCCTCCTGCTCCGCCGACCACCGCTCACCGGGCGCGCGCAGACCCACGTGGAGCTCGCCGACCTGCGTGCCCAGCGCGGTGCAGGGCACGACCCGGCTGCCGTGCAGCGGCGTGCCCGAGGCGACCGAGACGTCGGCGCCCGTGAACCCCACCGATGGCAGCCGCAGCGCGTCGCGGAGCCCGTCGACGAGCCGCTGCAGCGCCTCCACCGGCTCGGATGCCGCCGCGACGTGGCGTCCGACGCGGGAGACCACGGCGTACGGGTTGTGCCGGTGGCCGAAGAGCCAGCGGTCGACCAGCTCCTGCACGCGGTCCCGGCCCGCGGCGGCCACGAAGGCGGCCAGCGCCACCAGCACGACGCTCCACGTGGACTCCGGCGCGACCGCCTGGACGCCGTAGACCACCGCGACGTAGACCGCGACCACCGCGCCGGTCAGCAGGCCGAAGACCAGCGTCCGGTTGAGGGTCAGCTCGACGTCGAAGAGGCCGTGGCGCAGCATCGCGATGCCGATGGACACCGGGAGGGCGGCGAGACCGATGGCCTCGAGCCAGTGGGTCAGCCCGGCGCCGGAGCTGAGCACGGCGACCACGAGCACCAGGCCGCCGAGGAACAGCCACTGCAGCTGGGTGCGCTCGGCATCGCGCGCCCGCCGCATCCGCAGGGCCAGGGAGACCACGGCCAGCGGGATGCCGAGGACGAAGAGCGAGACCGAGCCGGTGAGCGTCACGTAGCGCCACCAGCCGAGGGCGGGCAGGCCGAGGGGGTTGGTCACGTCCGGCGCGATGTCGGTCGCCACTGGGGCGACCATCCGGGCGAGCGTGGTGACCGTCGCGACGAGGACCACGACGGCGACGACGGGTCGCCACCGGGGGCCGAGCACGTGCCCGTCGGGGAAGACGTGGGGGAGCAGGGGCAGGGTGAAGAAGTACGGCGCGAAGCCCCACACCGCCACCCATGCCGCGAAGCCGCCCAGCACCCCCTGGCCGTCGACGTGGGCGGCGTAGAGCGCCAGCACGTGGTACGGGCCGATGAGCGCGGGGAGCAGCATCAGCCACCCGACGGGGTTCCGGGGCCGGGCGCGGACCACCAGCGCACCCACCACGGGCCAGGCGATCCCGAGGGTCAGGTCGGCGACGTCACCGGCGTACGTCCGGCCGTCCAGCACCGCCTGCAGCGGGTGCACGGCGGCGCAGCACAGGACCGCCACCGTCGCGAGGACGGTGGCGACCAGGCGCAGCGTGCGGTCGCTGGGCACCCGCAGCTCGGGCGCCGGAGGTCTGGTCATGGTGGCCCCATGCTGCCCCAGTCGACGTCCCCGGTTCAGGAGGACGCAGTCCCTCGTGCCCGGGACGTCGGGCGGGCGAGCCTCGGGCCACACCGACGGAACCACCACGTCCCCAGGAGGACACCATGACCACGCTCGACACCACCGCTCCGGGCAGCACTCCCGGCACCGGACCGCGCCCCTCCGCCCGCCGCAGCCGGTGGCCGCTGACCGCGGCCGCCGCCGGCGCGCTCGGCTTCGTCGCCACGATGGTCCTCGACGGCCGGGGCGGCGTCCCGGTGGAGGTCCGCTTCACCGACGGGTTCTTCGACCAGCTCGACCCGGTGATCTACCGGCTGAGCCTCGCCGTCGGGTACGTCGCCGTGGCGCTGCTCCTGCTCACGGCCGCGCAGTGGCGCCGGCGGGTCGAGCCGCGCGTCCCCGGGTCGACCGCGGCGCACCTGGTGCCGCTCGGGCTCGTGGCCTCCGCGGCCGGCCTGGCCTACGGCTACGGGTGGAAGGGGGCTCTGGGGCTCTACCTGCCCGACGGCCTCGAGGGAGGCTCCTTCGACGACACCGGGCTGGCGGTCTACTACATGCTCAACGACTTCGGCGCCTGGATCGGCTGGCTCGGCGTCGTCGTGGCCGCGGCCGCCGTGGCCTGGATGGCCCTGCGGGAGCGGACCGTCTCCCGCTGGCTCGGGGTCGTGAGCCTGCTGCCGGTCCTGCAGACGACCCTCATGGTCGGCCTGATGGGCGTCCCGGGTGTTCCCGCGCTGCTGGCGCCGCTCTACCTGGTCGTGCTCGGCGTGGGGCTGGCCTTCGGTCGGAGCCCGGTCAGCCGCTGAGACGGGCGGGACTTCTCAGGGAAGTCCGTCGCTCACCGGCGGAGATCCGCCTGGGACCTGACCCGAGAAGTGCAGGAGTCCCCGGCCCACCGGGGACTCCTGCATCCTCCTCAGGAGGCGAACGGGTCGGGCCGGCCACCGGGCAGCTCGCCCAGCAGCTCACGGGCCTGCGCGGCGACCTTGTGCTCGACCAGCACCTCGTACCGGGTGGCCACGATCTGGGCGACGGAGGAGAAGTCGCGCCGACCGCGCGTGGCGGCGTACCCGGCGAGCGCCCAGATCAGGCCGAAGAGAGCGCCGAAGATGACCGTCGAGAGCAGGATCCGGGTGAGGCCCTCCTCGGTGAAGAGACCGAAGAGCAGGCCGACGAAGAGACCGAGCCAGGCACCCGACAGCACGCCGCTCAGCGCCACCTTCCCGGTGCTCAGCCGGCCGGTGATCCGCTCCACCCGCTTGAGGTCGGTGCCGACGATCATGCAGTGCTCCACGGGGAACTTGCGGTCGGAGAGGAAGTCGACCGCCTTCTGCGCGGCGGCGTAGTCCTCGTAGACGGCCAGCGACTGCGGGAAGTCGAGACCGAGGGGCGAGCGTCCGGGCCCTCCCAGTCCATTGCCAGTGGGGATGCTCATGTCCTCCACAGTGCCCGACGCGCCTAGACTGGACACATGCCCCGAGTCGTCGTCGACGTCATGCCCAAGCCCGAGATCCTCGACCCGCAGGGCAAGGCGGTGCTCGGTGCCCTGCCGCGGCTCGGCTTCTCCGGCGTGACCGACGTCCGCCAGGGCAAGCGCTTCGAGCTCGAGGTGGAGGGCGAGGTCACCGAGGCCGTCCTCGCCGACGTCACCCGGATGGCCGGAACCCTGCTGTCGAACCCGGTCATCGAGAACTTCGAGGTCCGCGTGGAGCAGGACGCATGAAGGTCGGTGTCGTCACCTTCCCCGGCTCCCTCGACGACGTCGACGCCCAGCGGGCGGTCCGGCTCGGCGGGAACGAGGCCGTCGCCCTCTGGCACGGCGACCACGACCTCAAGGGGGTCGACGCGGTCGTCCTGCCCGGCGGCTTCTCCTACGGCGACTACCTCCGCTGCGGGGCCATCTCCCGGTTCTCACCCGTGATGACCGAGGTCATCGAGGCTGCCGGCCGCGGCATGCCCGTGCTCGGCATCTGCAACGGCTTCCAGGTCCTCTGCGAGTCCCACCTGCTGCCGGGCGCGCTGATCCGCAACCAGCGCCAGAAGTTCCTCTGCCTCGACCAGCCGCTGCGGATCGAGAGCAACCGCACGGCGTGGACCTCCGCCTACGACGAGGGCCAGGAGGTCGTCATCGCGCTCAAGAACGGCGAGGGTGCGTTCGTGGCCGACGAGGAGACCCTCGACCGGCTCGAGGGCGAGGGGCAGGTCGTCGCCCGCTACCTCGGCGAGAACCCCAACGGCTCCCTGCGCGACATCGCCGGCATCAGCAACGAGCGCGGCAACGTCGTCGGCTTGATGCCGCACCCCGAGCACTCGGTCGAGGACCTCACCGGCACCGGCACCGACGGCCTCGGCTTCTTCACCTCCCTGGCGGCGGCGGTCCTGGCGTGAGCCCGCGCGGGCTGTTCACCCTGGTCGCGCGGGCCGAGGCGGTCACCTGGGCCGGCCTGCTGGCCGGCATGGTGCTCAAGTACGGCACCGGGACCACCGAGCTCGGCGTCCGCGTCTTCGGGATGCTGCACGGGATCGTCTTCATCGCCTACTGCCTGACCACCGTCGTGGTCGCCGTCGACGCCCGTTGGTCCCTCGGTCGGCTCGTCGGCGGCCTCGCGTGCGCCGTCCCGCCGTTCGCCACCCTGCTCTTCGAGCGGTACGCCGCGCGGCACGACCTGCTGCCGGCCGCCTGGCGCCTCGCCACGGCCACGCCCGACCGGGGCGTGGAGCGGCCGGTCGCCTGGCTGCTCCGCAACCCGGTGCGCGGGCTGGTCGCCGGCGCGGTGGCCGTCGTCGCCCTCACCGGCGTGGCGCTGCTCGCCGGGCCGCCCGCGGGCTGACCCGGCGGGCAGCCTCGGCGAGCAGGCTCAGCGCTTGCCGGCCTGCAGCGCCGCCCACGACTCGGGGTTGACCACGCCGGAGACGGTGAACCCGACCTCGGACTGCCAGGCGCGTACCGCCCGGTCGGTGCGGTTGTCGAAGACGCCGCTCACGCGCAGCTTCGTGTCCGGCTCCGCGGCGTTCAGCGCGCGCTGGACCCGGCGTACGGCGGGGCCGGCCGAGCCGAACTTCAGCACCGGCCGGTCGCCGGCGGTCAGCAGGGTCATCCAGCTCGGCCGGTTCCACCGGTCGCGGACCCGCAGCCCGCGGGCGGACTGCCACGAGCGGGCGGCCGCGACGGTCCGGGCGTTGTAGCGGCCGTTGAGCTTGCCGCCGTAGAGCCCGGCCTCCTTGAGCAGGCACTGCAGGGCGCGCACCTGGCCGCGGGGCGGGGTGTAAGAGGAGGTCCTGGGCTTGAGCGGCAGGTACTTGGCGCGGTTGACCGGCACGCCGTCGCAGTGGGTCTCCGGCGCGGCGACCGAGCCTCGCCCGACGTCGAGGAAGTTGGTGTCGATGTTGATCGTGACGTCGCCCCACGTCTCGTCGTGGCCGCCGCGGTACTGCTTGACCCGGCCGTGGGGGCGCCAGCCGTCCTCGCGGACGTAGGAGCTGGAGGTGTTGGCGACGCCGTCCCAGCGGGCCAGCCAGATGTAGTCGGGCATGGTGTAGGTGCCCGGGCGGTTCACCCGCGCGTTGTCGAGGTCCTTGATCCCCGACCCGGCGCTGGAGTAGACGCCCGAGACGTACCCGAGCTCGTGCAGCCGCTCGGTCCACGCGCCGACGAACGCCAGCGCCGACTCCCGGCAGTGGGTGTTCCCGCTGTCGTAGCCCTCGAGGTCGTACCAGAGCGCGCTGCCCGGCACGATCCCGAGCGCCTTGGCGGCGGCGACGGCCTCGTCGGCCTCGGCGACCGCCTGCCGGCGGGCCTGGTAGTAGCGGCCGTTGTTGCCGGGGCGCGGGTTGATCGTCTCGTCGTCGCCGTACCGGGGGAAGCGCGGCTGGCAGGACGCCTGCGGCCCGAGGGTGATCGGCAGCAGCCGCCAGCCACGGCGCAGCTGGGTGGCGATCCACCGCGGCGTCAGGTTCGGCTGCTCGCGGCAGGCGCGGGAGTCGCCGGAGATGTAGATGCCGACCGCGAGGTACGGCGAGTGGTTGAGCCAGCGGTTCATCTTCCACTGCTCGGGGGCCAGGCACTGGTCGAAGCCGAAGCCGGTGAAGTCGCCGGGCGTGACGACTGTGTTGGCCCGGCGCTTCTCGACCGATCCCTGGGTCGGGCGCTCCGCGGCGCCGGCGGCCGAGGCCCCGGTCGGGGCGGCGGCGAGCACGGTGGTGCCCAGCAGCGCGGACGAGAGCAGGGCGGCCATGGCGGTGCGCAACGGTGCGGTGCGCAGGCGACGGGGGGTGTGGCGACGCATGAGGGGATCTCCAAGGGGCTGACGGCGGATCACCATAACCACAGCAGTCACACCGGTCACAGGCGTTCGGCCGAACTCCACCGGTGTAGTTCGTCCCACGTGGCCTCGGGAGTCCGCCGCAGGCCGCCGTGGTCGGAGAGCCGGCGTGCCGCCGGTAGATTGGGCGCGTGCTCGACACCGTTGCCGTCGCCGCCGAGGACCCGACCCACGCCCAGCCCTGGGCCGATCTCGGCCTCAAGGCCGACGAGTACCAGCGGATCCACGAGATCCTCGGGCGCCGCCCGACCAGCTCGGAGCTGGCGATGTACTCGGTGATGTGGAGCGAGCACTGCTCCTACAAGAGCTCCAAGGTGCACCTGCGGCAGTTCTCCGAGCTCGCCCAGGAGACGCCGGCCGGCAAGATGCTCGCCGGCATCGGCGAGAACGCCGGCGTGATCGACATCGGCCAGGGCTACGCGGTGACCTTCAAGGTCGAGAGCCACAACCACCCGTCGTACGTCGAGCCCTACCAGGGCGCCGCGACGGGCATCGGCGGCATCGTCCGCGACATCCTCGCCATGGGTGCCCGCCCGGTGGCGGTGATGGACCCGCTGCGCTTCGGACCCCTCGACGCCGAGGACACCCACCGGGTGCTGCCCGGCATCGTGGCCGGTGTCGGCGGCTACGGCAACTGCCTGGGCCTGCCGAACATCGGCGGCGAGGCGGTCTTCGACGAGACCTACCTCGGCAACCCGCTGGTCAACGCGCTCTGCGTCGGCGTCCTGCGCCACGAGGACCTGCACCTGGCCAAGGCCAGCGGGGTCGGCAACAAGGTGGTGCTCTACGGCGCCCGCACCGGCGGCGACGGGATCGGCGGCGTCAGCGTGCTGGCCAGCGAGACCTTCGACGCGGCCGAGGACGGCACCAGCGGGCCGGCCAAGCGCCCGGCGGTGCAGGTGGGCGACCCGTTCATGGAGAAGCTCCTCATCGAATGCACCCTCGAGATCTTCGCGGCCGGCCTGGTCGCGGGCATCCAGGACCTCGGCGGGGCCGGGCTCTCGTGTGCCACCTCCGAGCTCGCCAGCGCGGGTGACGGCGGCATGCACGTCGACCTCGACCTGGTGCCGCTGCGCGACTCGACCTTGGCTCCCGAGGAGATCCTCATGAGCGAGTCGCAGGAGCGGATGATGGCGGTCGTCGAGCCCGACGACGTCGAGGCCTTCCTCGCGATCTGCGCCAAGTGGGAGGTCGACGCGACCGTCATCGGCGAGGTCACCGACACCGGGCGCCTGCAGATCGACTGGCACGGGGAGCGGGTCGTCGACGTGCCCCCGCGCTCGGTCGCCCACGACGGCCCGACCTACCAGCGCCCGTTCGCCCGCCCCGGCTGGCAGGACGCCCTCCAGGCCGACCGCGCGGAGGCGCTGCCACGCCCGCAGGGCGCCGAGGAGCTCCGCGAGACGCTGCTGCGCCTGGTCGCCAGCCCGAACCTCTGCGACAAGTCCTGGATCACCGACCAGTACGACCGCTACGTCCGCGGCAACACCGTGCTCGCCCAGCCCTCCGACAGCGGCATGATCCGCGTGGACGAGGAGACCGGCCTCGGCGTCGCCGTCGCCACCGACTGCAACGGCCGCTTCGCCAAGCTGGACCCGTACGCCGGCGCGCAGCTCGCGCTCGCGGAGTCCTACCGCAACGTCGCGACCGGCGGCGCCGTCCCGCTCGCGATCTCCGACTGCCTCAACTTCGGCTCCCCCGAGGACCCGGCCGTCATGTGGCAGTTCGCCGAGGCCTGCCGCGGCCTCAAGGACGGCTGCGCCGAGCTCGGCGTGCCCGTCACCGGCGGCAACGTCAGCCTCTACAACCAGACCGGCGAGACCGCGATCCTGCCGACCCCCGTCGTGGCCGTGCTCGGCGTCGTCGAGGACGTCGCCCGGCGGACCCCGTCGGCGTGGAGCGAGCCGGACCAGGCCGTCGTCCTCCTCGGCGAGACCCGCGAGGAGCTCTCCGGCTCGGAGTGGGCACACGTGGTGCACGGCCACCTCGGCGGCACTCCGCCGCGGGTCGACCTGCCGGCCGAGAAGGCCCTCGCCACCCTGCTCCACGAGGGCGTCGGCCTGCTCACCAGCGCCCACGACCTGGCCGACGGCGGCCTCGCCCAGGCGCTGGCCGAGGCCTCGATGCGGCACATGGTGGGCGCCACGGTCGCCGTCGGCGCCGTCGCCGACGACCCGTTCGTCGCGCTCTTCTCCGAGTCGACGGCGCGCGCGCTGGTCACCGTGCCGGCCGGGGACTTCGACCGGCTCCGCGACCTGGCCGCGCGCCACGGCGTACCCCTCACCGAGCTGGGCACCACCGGCGGCGACGCGCTGGCCGTGGAGGGCGCCTTCGAGGTGCCGCTGCTCGAGCTGCGGTCGGCGTGGATGGCCACGCTGCCGGCGGCGCTTGCCTGACGGCCTGCTCGTGACGGGGGCCTGGACGGTCCCCGACGCCGAGCTGTCCGAGCGGTTCTCCCGCTCCTCCGGGCCGGGCGGCCAGGGGGTCAACACCGCCGACAGCCGGGTGGAGCTCTCCTTCGACGTCGCCGGCGCGGCGTCGGTGCCGGACCACCTGCGCGCACGGGTGCTCGACCGGCTGGCCGGGAGGCTCGTGGACGGGGTGCTGACCGTCGTGGCGAGCGAGCACCGCACCCAGCTGGCGAACCGGAAGGCCGCGCGGGAACGGATGGCCTCCGTGCTCCGTGACGCCTGTGCCCCGCCGCCGCCGAAGCGGCGCCCGACCCGCCCGACGCGCGGCTCGCAGGAGCGGCGGATCGCGGCGAAGAAGCGCCGCGGGCAGCTCAAGCGCGGCCGGCAGGGACCCTCCGAGTGAGGGGGACCGGCGCCATCCGCGCCGGGCGCCGCGGGGTGCTCGCCGGCACCGCCCTCGGGGCACTGGCCGCCTGCAGCGACGACCCGCGACCCGACCGCAGCACGAGGAGTGACGACGTGACCGGAGCACCCGCCCCACGACGGATCGAGTACGGCGACCACCCCGCCCAGTTCGGCGTGCTGCACCTGCCGGCGGGGGAGCCGAGGGGCGTGGTGGTCGTGGTCCACGGCGGCTTCTGGCGGGCGCAGTACGACCTCTCGCTCGGCACGCCGCTGGCCGAGGACCTCGCGGCCCGCGGCTGGGCGGCGTGGAACATCGAGTACCGCCGGGTCGGCGGGGGCGGCGGGACGCCCGAGACCTTCGACGACGTGGCCGCGGCCGTCGACGCGCTCGCAGGGCTGGACCTCGACCTCTCCAGCGTGGTCACCCTGGGCCACTCCGCCGGCGGCCACCTCGGCGCCTGGGCGGCGTCACGGACCCGTCACCCCCGCTGGTCCGGCGGGGTCGAGGTGACCGGTGTGATCTCGCAGGCGGGGGTCCTCGACCTGCGGCGGGCCCTCGACGACGGCGTCGGCGGGTCGGCCGTCGCGGACCTGCTGGGCGCGGCCGGCGTGCCCGAGCCGGTCGTGCCGGCCGAGCTCGACCCGGCCCAGCAGGTGCCGCTCGACGTACCCGTGTGGTGCGTGCACGGCCGGAGCGACGACATCGTGCCGATCGACCAGTCCGAGGGGTACGTCGCCGCCGCCACCGCCGCGGGTGCCGAGGCGGAGCTGGTCGCCGTGGCCGGTGACCACTTCGTCGTCATCGACCTCGACAGCGCGGCGTGGACGGCGGTGGTGGAGGTCCTCGACCGCCGAGGCTGAGGTCGACGCCACCGGGCACCGGGCGGTGGGGGGTTCGACGACCGAGGAGGGCGAGATGGACACCATGACCCGCACGAGCGGGACCGGCGGAGCGACCAGGACGGCCCGCACCGTGGGCGTCGAGGAGGAGCTGCTGCTGGTCGACCCGGAGAGCGGCCGGCCGCTCTCGGTGGCGGGCAAGGTGCTGCGTCGCACCGATGCCCCGGCGCAGCGGCGGCGGGTCGGCGTGCCGGAGGCCGGCGACGACAGCCCCGGCGGCGACGTCGGCGCGGAGATGCAGCAGCAGCAGGTCGAGACCGACACGCCGCCGCGGAGGGACCTCGAGGAGCTGCAGGACGATGTCGAGCAGTGGCGGGCGCTGACGGTGCGGTCGGCGCGCGAGGTCGGCGCCCGGGCTCTCGCGGCCGGCACCTCGCCCCTCCCGGTGCGGCCGCAGCCGCAGCACGACGAGCGGTACCAGGAGATGACCGACCGGTACGGCCTGACCGCCGCCGAGCACCTGCTCTCCGGCTGCCACGTGCACGTCTCCGTGGCGGACGACGAGGAAGGCGTGGGCGTCCTCGACCGGGTCCGGCCCTGGCTCCACGCGCTGCTGGCGCTCAGCGCCAACTCACCGTTCTGGCAGGGCCAGGACAGCGGCTACGCCAGCTTCCGGTCCCAGGCGATCGTCCGGTGGCCCTCCGCCGGGCCGTACCCCGCGTTCGGCTCCGCCGCGGCCTACCGACGTACCGTCGAGGCCATGGTCGGCACCGAGGTCCTGCTCGACCCGGACATGGTCTACTTCGACGCGCGGCTCTCCCAGAGCTACCCGACGGTCGAGGTACGGGTCGCTGACGTGTGCCTCGACGCGCGGGACACCGTCCTCGTCGCGGGGCTCGGTCGCGCGCTGGTCGAGACGGCCGCACGGGAGTGGGCGGAGGGCAGGCCCGCCTCGGAGGTGTCCACCACGCTGCTGCGGCTCGCGAGCTGGCGGGCCGGCCACGACGGCGCCGGCGGGGCGCTGCTGGACCCGGGCAGCTGGGAGCCGCGACCCGCCCGGGCGGTGCTCGAGGCGCTGGTAGACCACGTCCGTCCGGCCCTCGAGGACGCCGGTGACCTGACCCGCGTCGAGCGGGGGGTCGACCGGGTGCTCACCACGGGCAACGGCGCCGGCCGTCAGCGGGCGGCGCTCGAGCGGACCGGCCGGCTGACCGACGTCGTCGCCGAGCTGGCCCGGGTCACCGCCGGGTATACCGACTGAACGTCTCGGCGTCGGGGAGGTCGATCCCCGCCACGCTCTCGCAGGCGCCGAGGTAGGAGCCCAGCATCGCGGTCGCCACGTCGCCGACGGTCTCGTCCGAGGGCAGGAAGTCGGGGTGGTGGAGGCCCGGCTCGTCGGGCCGGCCGCTGCCCACGCCGGTGAAGACCATCAGCGAGGGGCACACGGTGCAGAAGTAGGAGAAGTCGTCGGCCCCGCAGGAGCGGTGCGGCGGCGCCGGGGCGAGGCCCGCGTGCTCCAGCCAGATCGCGGCCGCGGTCGCGAGGGTGGGGTCGTTGTCGAGCACGGGCGCGCCGAGCGAGACCTCGGCGCGCGCCTCGCAGCCGTGCACCTCGGCGACGGCGGTGGCCGTCGACTCGATCGCCCGGTGCAGCCGGGTCCGGTCGTGCTCGTCGAAGGTCCGCAGGATGCCGGTCATCCGCACGGCCGACGGCACGACGTTCGGCGAGTTGCCGCCCTGGATCGAGCCGATCGTCAGCACCGTCGGGTTGGTGGGGTCGACCTGGCGGGAGATGAGGTGCTGCAGGGTGCCGATCAGGTCGGCGGCGGCGACCACCGGGTCCGCCGTGAGGTGAGGGTACGCCGCATGCCCGGGCCGGCCCTCGACCTCGACGACGAACTGGTCGGCCGCCGCGTTCACCGGCCCGGCGGTCGCGGCGAAGCAGCCCTGGGCCAGTCGGGGCTGCACGTGCACCCCGATCACCGCCCGGACGTCGTGCCGGTGGAACGCCGCCGCATCGACGACGTCGCGGGCGCCCGAGGGAAGCACCTCCTCGCGGGGTTGCAGGACGAGCAGCATCGCCAGCGGTGCGCCGGCCTCTTGCAGCGTCTGCGCCACCGCGACCGCCCCGGCCACGTGCACGTCGTGGCCGCAGGCGTGCATCACGTCGCTGCGGGAGCGCCACGCGACGTCGTTGCGCTCGACCACGGGCAGCGCGTCGAGCTCGGCCCGGATGGCGATGCTCGGGCCGTCGGCAGGGCCCACCCGCACCAGCGCGCCGCCACGCGGCAGCCGCTCGTGCGGAAGCCCCAGCACGTCCAGCACGGCGTCGGTGGTGTCGGCCTCGTCCCCGCTCAGGCGCGGCTCGCGGTGGATCCGGTGCCGCAGCTCGACGGCGTCCGGGAGCTGGTCCTGCAGCCTCCCGAAGAGTCCTGCGAGGCGGTCTGGCGTCCAGACGGAGTCCATGGCCGGCACCCTAGCGACGTGGCCCCCACCGGGAGGGGCCGCCCGGACCGCGCCGAGGCACGGACCGGGCGGCCGGATCGGTCAGCGCGCCGCCGGGTCGCCGGGGTGGCCGTGGTGGTGCCCGGCGTGGTGCGCCGAGGACCGTGGTGCGGCCGGCGGGGGGCGGTGACCGGTGCGGTCGCCGTTCACCGAGCGGGTGCTCCGGGCGTACTTGGTGATCGCGTGCTTGATGGCCGCGGTGTTGGCCCGCAGGGCGTCCATGCTGAGGTTGCCGAGGTCGTCGCACTCCGCGTGGTAGCACGGGTCGTAGGCCTCGCCGGCCACGCCGCCGAACATCTCCGCCTCCTCCTCGGTCTTCACGCCTTCAGCGCCGGTGAACAGCCCGCCCGCGGGGACGTTGAGCGCGATGAACGGGCCGTAGTCGCTCCGCCCGCTGAACTCCGTCTCCACCGATCCGGTGCCGAGCCGCTTGAAGAACCGGTGGAACGTGCGCTCGATGGCTGCGGAGCCGGCCGGAGCCTCCGCGGCGTCCGGGCCCACCGGGAAGGCGGAGTTGTCGCCGTCGTAGACCATCAGCGCGTAGTTGGGCGAGCCGACCATGTCGAAGTTGAGGTAGAGCGCGATCTTCCGGAAGCGGCCGGGGTGCTTGGTCGACAGCTGCTCGACGTAGTGCTCGGCGCCGAGCAGGCCGAGCTCCTCGGCGCCCCACCAGGCGAACCGCACCCGGTTGCGCGGCTGGGCCTTGCCGCCCATGGCCTCGGCGACCTCGAGCAGCGCGGCGCTGCCGCTGCCGTTGTCGTTGATGCCGTTGCCCTCCAGCACGCTGTCGAGGTGGGCGCCCGCCATGACGACGTTCTTGGCGCGGCCCTTGGTCTCGGCCAGGACGTTCCAGGTGGTCCGGATCTCCGAGGCGGTGTCGGCGACCATCCGCACCACGGCCCCGTCGGCGGTCAGCGCCTGGCCGACCGCGAAGCTGGTCCCGAAGGCCGGGATGGTCGCGACCGGCCCGCCGAGGGTGCCGGCGAAGGAGTCGGTGCGCCCCTCGGTGCCCTGGTTCATGACGAGGACCGCGCTCGCCCCGGCCTCCTGCGCGTTGACCACCTTGTCGGCGAAGGCGCAGGTGCCGCGGCGCACGAGGGCGACGTTCCCGGCGGTGAAGCCGGCGAAGTCGGCGGCCTCGCAGCCGCTCGTGGAGCCCTCGAGGTCGTCGAGGGTCAGGTCGACGGCCTGCACCGGCCCGCTGACCTCGCCCGCGGCCGAGTAGGTCATCAGGTGGAAGTCGGTCTCCTCGGTCCACGCCTGCTGGCTCGGGGCCGTCTGCTCGAGGGTGGAGGGGCCCAGCTGCTCGAAGAACGGGAACTCGAAGGCCTGGACGGTGGGCTTGAAGCCCGCCTTGCGGAGCTTCTTCACGACGTAGTCGCGCGACGCGCGGTACCCGGGCGTGCCGGAGGCACGGCTGCCGTGCCGGTCCCCGATCGCCTCGAGCTGCTGCAGGTGGAGCATGACGCCCGCCGCGGTCCCGTCGGGGTGGTGACGGGCCGAGCCGGGCTCCGGTGCGGCGCCGGCGGGTGCCTGCGCGAGCGAACCGGTGAGGGCGAGCGCTGATGCCGAGACCAGCGCGGCAGCAGCGCGACGGCGGCTGCCGGAGAGATGACGTGACACGGAGGGTCCTTCCCGAGATGGTGCCCGCCGCCGGGCCGGCCGCGGTGGCGATACCGTAAAGCCATGTGACGTCCGGCACAATGGTCGGTGGTCTGGTGTCACAGTGGGCGCCGCGGGCGGGAGTCCCCACGCGGGTGCGTCCCGGGTCGTGCCCGCTCGTCCGTACCCTCTCGTCTGTGCCCGCCCGACTCCGCCCCGCCGACCCGGCCGACGTCGCCGCCGCGCTGGCCCGCGTCCGCGCGGACACCGACGGCCGCGGGGAGAAGGACGACCTCCGGCTGCTGGTCAAGCACTACCTCGCCGTGCTCGAGGCCCGCGCGCCCGGGCGCTCGGTCGAGGTCCGGGTCCCGCCGTACGCCGCGGTGCAGGTGGTGCCGGGCGTGCGGCACACCCGCGGCACGCCGCCGGCGGTCGTGGAGACCGACGCGGCCACGCTCGTCGCGCTCGCGACCGGCGAGCTGGCGTGGCGCGAGGCCGAGGCCGCCGGACGTCTCCGCGCCAGCGGCGAGCGGGCCGACCTCTCGCCGTACCTCCCGCTGGGGTGAGCCCGGGGGTGACCAGCGGCGGGTGGCCAGTGGGGTGGCTAGCGTGGGGGCATGACACGCCGCCCCACCTCCGACGAGCTCCGCAGCAAGGTCACCGAGGTCCTCCCGCGCCTCAGGCAGGACCTCGAGGACCTGGTCCGCATCGAGTCGGTGAGCGCCGACCCCGCCCGGGCCGCCGAGGTCGAGCGGAGCGCCGAGGCGGTGGCCGAGCTCTTCCGGGCGGAGGGCTTCTCGACCGTCGACATCGTGCGCGCCGGAGGTGGCGCACCGGCGGTCATCGCGCACAAGGCCGGGCCGGAGGGCGCGCCCACCGTGCTCCTCTACGCCCACCACGACGTCCAGCCGGAGAACGACCACGCCGACTGGGACTCGCCCCCGTTCGAGCCCACCGAGCGCGACGGCCGCCTCTACGCCCGCGGCGCCGCCGACGACAAGGCCGGCATCGCGGCCCACCTGGGAGCCCTGCGGGTCTTCGGCGACGAGCTGCCGGTGAGTGTCACGATGTTCATCGAGGGCGAGGAGGAGATCGGCTCCGAGACCCTCCCCGCGCTGCTGCGCGAGCACCAGGACCGGCTGCGCTCCGACGTCATCGTCATCGCCGACTCCGGCAACTGGGACATCGGCGAGCCTGCGCTCACCACCAGCCTCCGTGGGCTGGTCCGCGCCGACGTCGAGGTCCGCACCCTCACCCACGCCGTCCACTCCGGCATGTGGGGCGGTCTGGTCCCGGACTCGCTGATGGCTCTCTCCCGCCTGATCGCCTCGCTCCACGACGACGAGGGCAACGTCGCGATCGCCGGGTTGCACAGCGGTCCGGCGGCCGACGTCGACTACCCCGAGGAGCGGCTCCGGGCCGAGTCCGGCGCGCTCCCGGAGGTGCACTGGATCGGCAGCGGCTCGGCCGTCGAGCGGCTGTGGACCAAGCCGTCGCTCTCCATCACCGGCCTGGACGCGCCCAAGGTCGACGGCGCCAGCAACACGCTGGTGCCCGCCGCCCGGGCGAAGATCAGCATGCGCGTGGCTCCGGGCGACACCACCGAGAACGCCGTCGCGTGCCTGCGCGCCCACCTGGAGGCGCACGTGCCGTGGGGCGCCCAGCTGACCGTCACGGTCGTCGACACCGGCGAGGCCACCCAGATCGACGCGACCGGGCCGGCGTACGACGCCGCGCGCGAGGCGTTCGCCGAGGCGTGGGACGGCACGGCGCCGGTCGACATGGGCGTCGGCGGGTCGATCCCCTTCATCGCCGAGTTCCTCGACGCCTTCCCGCGGGCCAGCGTCCTGGTGACCGGCGTGGAGGACCCGGACACCCGGGCGCACGGGGCGAACGAGGGGCTCCACCTCGCCGAGTTCGAGCGCGTGGTGCTGGCCGAGACGCTGCTGCTGGACCGGTTGGGGGCCATGCCGGGCTGACCCGGGGGAGCGCACGCCCCGCCCCGGTTCCGTCCCATCCACCCTGCCGGGGCGGCCTACGTCCGCATCCGGGAGGTCATCGAAGAGAGCGCCTGCGGGATGCGCCGAGCCGGTCGGTCGGCGACTCCGGTCACCCCGCGGCCGGGAGCCGCACGCGGAAGGCGCTGCCGACGCCGAGCTCGGACTCCACCTCGATCCGCCCGCCGTGGCGGTCGACGATCCGCGCCACGATCGCGAGCCCGAGGCCGGTGCCCGGCTGTGCGACCGCAGCCGGGTTGGTGGAGCGGAAGAACTCCTGGAAGAGCCGCTCCTGGTCCTCGGCGCTGATCCCGAAGCCCTCGTCGGTGCAGGTGAGCACCGCCTCGTCGCCCTCGCGGGCCAGGCTGACGGTGACGATCCGCCCGGCCTCGGTGTACTTGACCGCGTTGCTCACCAGGTTCGCCAGCAGGCGGTCGAGCTGGTCGGGGTCGCCGAGGGCGAGCACCGGGTACGCCGGGGCGTCGACCCGCACGGTCAGGTCGCGCTTGCGGGCGGTCATGCCGACCAGGTCGACGACGTCCTCCGCGACCGTGCGCAGGTCCACCGGCCGCACGGCGAGCGGCGTGCTCGCGTCGTCGACCTTCGAGAGCAGCAGCAGGTCGTCGATGACCCGCACCATCCGGCGAGCGCCGCGATCGATGGCGGCGAGAGCCGCCCGCACCGCGGTGTCGACCTCCTCGTCCTCCAGCATCTCGAGGTAGCCGACGACGGAGGTCAACGGGTTCTTCAGCTCGTGGGCGACGGTCGCGATCAGCTGGCCCTTGTACTGGTCGAGGGCCTGCAGCTCCTCCACCAGGCGGTGCTCGCGCTCGAAGGCGCGCACGTTCGAGATGGCGGTGCCGAGGTCGCGGCCGATGTCGAGGGCGGCGCTGGCCTCGGTCTCGGTCCAGGCCGCGTCGGCGTGGCCACGGGTGAGCACGAGGTTGCCGAGGCAGTCGGGACCCACGCCGAGCGGGACGAAGAGGATCGACCCGACGTCGATGGTGTCGAGGAAGTCGACGATCTGTGCCCGCTCGTCCTCGGTCAGGCCATCGCGGAGCCGGCCGCGGGCGACGACGACGGTCTGCTGGGCCGCCCAGGCCTGGCGGGCCGAGACCTCCGCGATCGCGACGATCCCCTGGGGGAGCACCACGGTGCTGCCGTCGGCCGCCCAGGTGCTGCCGGTGCCCAGGCCGTCCTCGTCGAAGGTCTGGATCCACATGCCGAGGGCGCGGAAGCCCTCGACCAGCGCCTCGTTGGACTCCTCGAGGATGCGGGCCAGCGAGCGCTGCCGGGACGCGCCGCGGACGACGCGGCGGGCGGTGTCCGCGAGCCGGACCTGGGCGGCCAGCTCCTCGCGCTCGAGCTCCAGCAGGATCGCCCGCGCGGCCTGGTCGGCGTACCGCTCCAGCAGTCGGCGCCGGCGGGCGTCCGGGCGACGGCCGTCGTCGGGCACGTCGAACGAGACGAGACCGCGCATGACGCCGTCGGGGTCGCGCAGCGGCGCGGTGAGCATGTCCAGCGGGTGCCAGGCTTCGGGGTCGTCGTCGGGGACGACGCTCGGCGGCACCCACGCCCACTCCTCGGTGCCGGGCAGCAGCCGCTCGTGCGGGACGAACTTCAGCGGGCCCCAGTCCTCGGCGACCTCGAGCTCGGCGGTGATCAGGTGCAGCGGCGTGCGGCGGCCGGTCAGGAAGGCACGGGCGTCCTCGTCGCCGGCCACCGCGACGATCTCCAGGCGCTCGTCGCGGACGATGCCGATCGCCCCGACGCCGAAGCCGGCGACGACCGTGATCCCCTCCGCGATGAGCTGCAGCGACTCCTGGGTCTCCGCGGTGATGGCGGGAAGCCCCACGGGCCGGGTGGCGTGTGCCGGGTCCGGGGCTGCGGCGGTGCCTCGGCTCATCGGCTCTCCTGGGTGGCGCGAGGGGGGATGAGCGCCACGATACGGAGCCCGACCCGCCGGGGTCCGGCGATCGGCCGGAGACCATCCGATCGGTCCGCCGGGACGCCCGAGGGGGTGGTGCCCTCGGCGAAGCGGTGCCGCATGCGCCCCGCCGGTACGATCGGGACGTGCCCTACCTCAGCAGCAGTGGCAGCTCCCGCAGTGGCAGCTCACGGCGGGGCGGTGACGGCCGGCTCACCGCTGCGCTCGACCCCCAGGAGGCCGGCCCCCAGGACGCGTGCGGGGTCTTCGGCGTGTGGGCGCCGGGGGAGGACGTCGCCAAGCTCACCTACTTCGGCCTGTACGCGCTCCAGCACCGCGGCCAGGAGTCGGCCGGGATCGCGGTCAGCAACGGCCGGCAGATCCTCGTCTACAAGGACATGGGCCTGGTTTCCCAGGTCTTCGACGAGACGACGCTGGAGTCGTTGCGCGGCCACGTCGCGATCGGCCACTCGCGCTACTCCACGACCGGCGCCTCGACGTGGCAGAACGCCCAGCCGACGTTCCGGCCGACCGCCGACGGCTCCATCGCCCTGGGCCACAACGGCAACCTGATCAACACCCACGAGCTCCGCGAGGCGGTCGAGGCGCTGCCCGGACCCGATGACCAGCTGGAGCTGCACACCCGGCCGGTCGAGTCCTCGACGAACGACACCGGCCTGGTCACGGCCCTGCTGGCCCACCACCCCGACACGACGCTGGAGCAGCGCGCCCTCGAGGTGCTGCCGACGCTGCGCGGCGCGTTCTGCTTCGTGTGGATGAACGAGGACACGCTGTACGCCGCGCGCGACCCGCAGGGCATCCGTCCGCTCGTGCTCGGGCGCCTCGACCGCGGGTGGGTCGTCGCGTCGGAGGACGCGGCGCTCGCCACGGTCGGCGCGAGCGTCGTCCGTGAGGTCGAGCCCGGCGAGATGCTGGTCATCGACGACCAGGGGCTGCGCTCCCACAAGTTCGCCGAGCCCGCGCGCAAGGGCTGCGTCTTCGAGTACGTCTACCTCGCCCGCCCCGACGCCACCATCAGCGGGCGCAACGTCCACGAGGCCCGGGTCGAGATGGGCCGGCGGCTGGCCCGGGAGTTCCCGGTCGAGGCGGACCTGGTGATGCCGGTGCCGGAGTCCGGTACGCCGGCCGCGTCCGGCTACGCCCAGGAGAGCGGCATCCCCTTCGGCCAGGGTTTCGTGAAGAACGCCTACGTCGGGCGCACCTTCATCCAGCCCAGCCAGACCCTCCGCCAGCTCGGCATCCGCCTGAAGCTCAACGCGCTGGAGCACATGATCCGCGGCAAGCGGATCGTGGTGGTCGACGACTCGATCGTCCGCGGCAACACCCAGCGGGCCCAGGTGCGCATGCTGCGCGAGGCCGGCGCCCTGGAGGTGCACGTGCGGATCTCCAGCCCTCCCGTGAAGTGGCCGTGCTTCTACGGCATCGACTTCGCCACCCGCGCCGAGCTCATCGCCAACGGCCTCGACGTCGACGAGATCGCGGCCAGCGTCGGGGCCGACAGCCTCGGCTACATCTCGCTCGAGGGCATGGTCGAGTCGACCGGCCAGCCGGCGACCTCGCTGTGCCAGGCGTGCTTCACCGGCGAGTACCCCGTGGCGCTGCCCGACGAGTCGCTGCTCGGCAAGCACCTGCTCGAGGCCACCTTGACGTCTCCCACCATGGGCAAGGCGCTGCCCGTGCTCAACAACCCGTGAGGATGCTCCTGTGAGCGAGCCCCGAGACGCCGTCGAGCCCCAGAACGCCTACGCCGAGGCCGGCGTCAACATCGAGGCCGCGGACACCGCCATCGAGCTGATGAAGGGCTGGGTCGCCAAGGCCAGCCGGCCCGAGGTGATCGGTGGGCTCGGCGGCTTCGCCGGGCTCTTCGACGCCAGCGCCCTGACCCGCTACAAGCAGCCGCTGCTGGCGACCTCCACCGACGGCGTCGGCACCAAGGTCGCGATCGCGCAGGCGATGGACGTCCACGACACCATCGGCTTCGACCTCGTCGGCATGGTCGTCGACGACCTGGTCGTCTGCGGGGCCGAGCCGCTGTTCATGACCGACTACATCGCCACCGGCCGCGTCGTCCCCGAGCGCATCGCCGCGATCGTCAAGGGCATCGCCGAGGCGTGCCAGGTGGCCGGGTGCGCCCTGATCGGCGGCGAGACGGCCGAGCACCCCGGCCTGCTGGGCCCGGAGGAGTACGACGTCGCGGGGGCGACGACCGGCGTGGTCGAGGCGGACCGCCTCCTGGGCCCCGGCCGGGTGCGCCCGGGCGACGTCGTCCTGGCCATGGCGGCCAGCGGCCTGCACTCCAACGGCTACTCGCTCGTCCGGCACGTGCTGCTGGGCTCCGGCGACCACGGCGGCGCCGGCTGGGCGCTGGACCGCAACGTCCCCGAGCTGGGCCGGTCGCTGGGCGAGGAGCTGCTCACGCCGACCCGGATCTACGCCAAGGCCTGCTTGGAGCTGGCGGACCGCACGGGCGTGCACGCGATGTCCCACGTCACCGGAGGTGGTCTCGCGGCCAACCTCGAGCGGGTGATGCCGGTGGAGCTGGTGGCCACCGTCGACCGGTCGACGTGGACGCCCCAACCGATCTTCGATCTCGTCCGCAAGGTCGGGGACGTCTCCCAGCACGACCTCGAGATGACCCTCAACTGCGGCGTCGGCATGGTCGCCCTGCTCCCGCCGGGTGACGTCGACGAGGCGGTCCGCGTCCTCGAGGGGCACGGCATCCGCGCCTGGGTCGCCGGCGAGGTGCGCGGCGACGCCGGGGACGGCCAGCCGGGCGGCAGCGTCCGGCTCACGGGCCAGCACCCCGGCTGGTGAGCCGGTCGCCGGTGCCTCGCCGACGCCTCGCGGGTGGCGGCCCCGGCGATTCGTCCCCCCGGACGTGCGGGAACAGCCAGCCAGCAGGTAGCGTTGTCGCCACGGAGAATTTCTGAGGACAGCCCGGGAGCCACTGTGCCCCGGCCAAGTTGCGAGGGGGCTGACCCTATGGGGCGCGGCCGAGCGAAGGCCAAGCAGACGAAGGTCGCCCGCGACCTGAAGTACCGGACTCACGAGACGGACTTCGGGAAGCTGGCGCAGGAGCTGCACGGCGGTGAGACGGACCACCAGGAGACCGAGGTGGATCCGGAGATCCTCGAGAAGTGGGCGGACGTCGTCGAACCCCACCGCGATTGACCCAGCGCAGGACGCTGGGTCAGCAGCGCTGTGGAGCGGTGTGACGGTGGCCTAGGCCACTGACCGCATCACGACGACGTCGCCGTGGGTGCCGTACCCGGGCAACCGACCGCCGGCCCCCGTGCCGTCGAAGGTGACCAGGAGCCAACCGCCTCCCTCGCCCTGCGCGAGGGGGACGAGCGTCGGCCACGGGATGTTCGAGAGGTACGGCGCGTCCAGGCGCGCCGTACGGCGCAGTGGCCCGTGCTCGCCCGGTGACACCGGGTGGGCCGGGTAGCTGCGCTCGCGCTGGTCGCTCGCGAGCAGCCACCACTCGTGGCCGTGCCGCAGCAGCGTGGTGCCCTCGGTGGCGCGTCGCCGCGGATCGGACCCGAGGAGCCGGAGCTGCTCGAGGTCCGGCCCTCCGGCGAGCGCCGGGTGGAACTCGAAGTACCGCCGCGCGTTGACGAACCCGACGAGCCACTCGCCGGGTCCGGTGCGGACCAGGTGCGGGTCCCACACGCCGACGGACGCCAGGCCGTCGGTCGGCAGGTGGAGAGGACCGGCGTCGAGCACGTGGGTGCCGCGCAGGAGGTCCTCCCGGGAACGGGCGAGGGTCACGCCGACCGCCCGACGGCGGTCGAAGTCGCCCCACGTGCTCGTGGCGACCAGCCAACGGTCCCCGTCGCGGACGAGGTGCGTCGCATGGTCGCCGAGCACCCGGGGGCGGCCGCCGGGTCGGCGGAAGAAGAGGTCGCCCGTGTGCGTGAGCGCCAGGGTCGTCGGGTCCAGGGACCACACCGACGTGTGCGCGGTGTCGAAGAAGCCCGGTCCGGCGCTCGTGGCCGTCAGGTGGAAGGGCGTCCCAGCGCCTCCCGGCCGGTACGCCGTGCCGTCGGCGCAGGTGACCAGGCGCAGGTCGCGCAGTCCGAGCTGCCCGAAGCCGCCCCAGGCGTCGCCGGACCCGTCGCCGACCAGCCCGGCGAGCCACTCCTCGTCGTGGGTGTCGAGCCGGTCGGTCAGGTCCACCCGGCCGCGGACGGCCCAGGACCCGCGCTCCCGCACGAGCACACTGAGGTGGGTGCCGGTGAGCGCCATGCCGATCCGGTCGACCGGCGCCCGCCCCCGCCCGTGGCGCCGGGATCGGTGGCGGGTCGTCGTGCCGCCCGCGGTCACCTCCAGGCGGGCCACGCCGTCGTACGACGCGCGCAGCCGGACTGCTCCGGCCGACATCGCCAGCGCGTCGCCCGGCGCCCCCTCCAGGGCGACGTACGGCGCCACGACGGTCGCGCGCGGCGTCGCCCAGGGCCGGACCAGGTCGACCGGTCGATGCCGGGCGACCACCTCGAAGGCGGGCAGCACCGGGGTCAGCATCGCGCCGGTGCCTACCCGCCCACAGCCGCACGCAGGGCGGCCACCGCGCGCGCGACCTCCCGGTCCAGCTCGGCGAGCATCGGGTCCAGGTCGGCCGTGGTGCCGCCCTCGGTGCGGTCCTCCAGCCGCTGGGCGACCTCGGCGACGCGGGGGAGCCCGAGGTTCAGCGCGCTCCCCTTGAGCAGGTGGCTGGAGGTGCAGGCCAGGTTGGCGTCGCCGGCCGCGGCGGCGCCCTTGATGGCCTGGACCTGGCCGTCCACCCGGCCGAGGAACGAGGTGGCGGTACGGACGAAGAAGCTGACGCCGTCCTTGTGCAGCTCGTCGAGCATGTCGACGCGTTCCTGGTCCAGCACCGGGGAGGTCGCGCCGGGCGCTGGGGTCGGGTCGGGGGTGGCCACGGCGCCGACCGCCGGCCTCGGCTGCCGCGCACTCGGCCGGGTCCAGCGGCGCAGCACCGTGTCGAGGTCGGCGGGGTCGACCGGCTTGGTGAGGAAGTCGTCCATCCCGGCGGCCAGGCAACGCTCCCGCTCGCCCTCGAGCGCCGACGCGGTCATCGCCACGATGGGGACCCGGCGGCCGGAGGGCTCGCGGCGTCGGACGGCCCGGGTGGCGTCGAAGCCGTCCATCCGCGGCATCCGGCAGTCCATCAGCACGGCGGCGTACCCGTGGTCGCCGGTCAACCGGTCGACGGCCTCCTCGCCGTCGGAGGCGACGTCGACCTCGTAGCCGCGGCTCTCCAGGATTCCGGTCGCGACCAGCTGGTTGACCGGGTTGTCCTCGACGACCAGCACCCGCAGGCCCAGCGCCCGCTCGGCGAAGACGGGGCGCACCACCGGTTCCTGCTCCTCGTCCCCGAGGACCGAGAGGAGCACCTCGTGCAGCTCCGCGTGGCGCACGGGCTTGCCCAGCGTGGCGTCGAAGCCGGCCTCGCGGGCCCGCGAGGCACCGACGGCCTGGTCGGAGGAGAGCAGGACCAGGCGCAGGCGCGGGACGGACTCGTCGTCGCGGATGCGGCGGGCCAGCTCCAGGCCGTCGGCGCCCGGCATGACCAGGTCGAGGAGGGCGACGTCGAAGGGGTTGCCGTTCCGCGCGGCCTCGCGGAGCGTGGCCACCGCCTCCTCGGCGGAGGCGACCGCGACCGGGCGGGCCTGCCACGCGGTCAGCTGCTCGTCGATGATGAAGCGGTTGGTCTCGTTGTCGTCGACCACGAGCACGCGGCGTCCGGCGAGGTGCTGGGCGCGCCGCGCCCGCCGCCCCGGCGTCGGGTCGGCCGCAGTGGCGAACCGTGCGGTGAAGGTGAAGGTGCTGCCCCGGCCGGGTTCGCTGTCGACCGAGATGTCGCCGCCCAGCGCGTGCACCAGCTGCCGGCTGATCGCCAGCCCGAGGCCTGTGCCGCCGTGCCGACGGGTGGTCGAGGGATCGGCCTGCGTGAAGGCCTCGAAGAGCTGCGCCCGGCTCTCGACCCCGATGCCGACGCCGGTGTCGCTGACCTCGACCTGGAGCACGATCCCGGCCTCGGTGCGCTCGGCGACCGCGGCGTGGACGAGCACCTCGCCGCGGTCGGTGAACTTCACGGCGTTCGACGTCAGGTTGGCGATCACCTGGCCGAACCGGACCGCGTCGCCGCGGACGACCGCGGGCACGTGCGGGTGGCAGGCCACGACCAGCTCGAGCCCCTTCTCGTGCGCGCGCGGGCCGAGCACCGCCGCCGTCTGGTCGAGGACCGACCGCACGTCGAAGTCGGCCGTCTCGAGCTCGAGCTTCCCCGCCTCGATCTTCGAGAGGTCGAGGATGTCGTTGATGATCGCCATCAGGGTCAGGCCCGCCCCTTGGAGACCGTCGACGAGGCGCTGCTGGTGGTCGTCGAGCGGGGTGCGGCGCAGCAGGTCGGTCAGGCCGATGACGCCGTTCATGGGGGTGCGGATCTCGTGGCTCATGGTGGCGAGGAACTCCGACTTGAGCCGGGAGGCCTCCATCGCCTGGTCGCGTGCCTCGGCCAGCTCGGCGGCGGTGAGCTCCCGCTCGGCGACGACGCCGAGCTGGTTGGCGACCTGCTCGACCAGCAGGCGGGCGTGCTCGTCCGGGGGTGCCTCGTCGGCCAGCACGCAGATCACGCAGACGACCTCGCCGCGAGCGGCCACCGGGACGTGGATCAGGCTGTGGGTGTCCGCGAGGTCGCCGGGTGCCGGCTGCACGTGGATCGTGCCGGTGGCGCGCGCGTGCTCGGCCGCCTCGCGCTGGGGCCCGACCGGGGTGTCGAAGTCGATCAGCGTGCGCAGCCGGCCGGCAGCGTCGGGCACCTGCACGGCGACCGGTGTCCACCCGCTCGAGGTCGCGGGCAGGATGTCCGCCGCGACACCGATCGCCTCACCCAGGGTGCTGGCCTGGTTGGCGGCCGCGGCCATCCGCTGCAGCAGGAGCAGCCGGCGGTTCGCCTCCGAGGCCTCCTCGTCGGCGAGCTTCAGCTCGGTGACGTCCTGGGCGGTGCCGCTGACGACGTACCGCCCGTCGGAGCCGCGCTGCCCCCGGCCCATGCAGCGCGCCCACCGGACCGTTCCGTCCGGCCTCACGACCCGGGTGTCGAAGGAGACGGTGTCGCCGTCCTCGATCGCCGCCCGGAGCGCGTGCCCGACCGGCTCCCGGTCGTCGGGGTGCACGATCTCGAGCAGCGCCTGCAACGTGGGTGTCCACTCCGCCGGCGACCGGCCCGCGATGCGGTACATCTCCTCCGACCACTCCGCGACGTCGGCGACGGGGTCCCACACCCAGCTGCCGAGCCGGGCGATCTCCTGCGCGGCGGCCAGCTGTCCCTCGCGGGCGCGCAGCTGCTCGACGACCGCGTCCCGGTCGGGGTCCGGGGTGCTGCGCACCAGCCACCGCCAGCCGTCGCCGAGGCCGTCCGGCAGCTGCGTGGTGGTCACCAGGGCCGGCACGAGGCGGCCGTCCGCGTGCCGTAGCCGGGTGCGCGGGTCCGGGCCGGTCGCCCGCAGCGCCGGCCCGGTGCCGTCGGGGAGCAGGTCGGTCCACGGTCGGCCGAGGAGCTCCTCGACGGATCGGCCCACCGTCTCGGCGAAGGGGGAGTTGGCCCACCGGACGGCACCCGAGGCGTCGACGAGGCACAGCCCGTCGGTGGCCGTGCCCACGACGGCGCGCACGACCTCCTCCGGAACCTGCTCCATGGCCTGCTGCTCACCCCCCGTGGTGCTCGTGCGTGGTCATCGTGCTGGTCGGAACCGCGCCCGTCCTGGTCGCGTCGTAGCAAGCATGAGCCTTGCACGTGCGGCGCGTGCCGTCCTCGCCTGTTGGTTCGGTCTGCTGGCCTCGATCGCGGCCTCGGTGGCCGTCGTCGTGGGTGCCGCGGCACCGGCTGCTGCGTGCTCGTGCGCGGTGATCGGCGCGGCCGAGCACGTCGAGATGGCCGACACGGTCTTCACCGGTGTGCTCCAGGAGCAGCGGGACGACGGCCGTCGGGTGACGTACGAGTTCGTCGTCGACAGCGTCCTCGAGGGCGACCCGGGGGAGCGGGCCGTCGTCCGCTCCGGCGCGTCCGGCGCCTCCTGCGGGTTGGGACGGCTGGCCGAGGGTGAGCGGTACGTCGTCTTCGCCACCGACGGGCGGGCGAGCCTGTGCGGCGGCACGTCCCGGGCCGGGCCGTCGTACGTCGCCGACGTCGAGGCCGTCACCGGCCCCGGGCGACCCCCGGCGGGGGCGGAGACGGGCGGCGGGAACGCCGACGCCGGTGCGTCGGCGGAGCAGGACGGGACGCTGGCCACCGCGGCCGTGGTGGGTGCCGCGGCCGCGGTGGTGCTGGGCGTCGTCCTGGTCCTCACGCGGAGGCGGCGGACGCGGTGAGCCGGGGGGCGGTCACAGCGAGCGCCAGGCGTCGCCCGCCTGGTCGTGGCCGTGCGCGGCCATCTGGGAGAGGCCGCCGTCGACGACGTAGCTGCTGCCGGTGACGTAGGCCGCCCGTGGCGAGCACAGGAACCCGATGACCGACGCGACCTCGTTGACGTGGCCGGGACGGCCGAGCGGGTTGCCCGGCCGCTGCTGGTGGTAGGCCTCCTCGGTGTCCTGCCCGGTCATCTCCGTGGAGATCTCGCCCGGGGCGACGGAGTTCACCGTGATCCCGTGCTCGCCGAGCTCGAGCGCGAGGACCTGGGTCAGGGCGCCGAGACCGGCCTTGGCAGCGCAGTAGGCCGCCGCGCCGAGCCGGGGGAGGTGCTCGTGGACGCTCGTGACGTTGACGATCCGCCCGCCCTGGCCCGCGTCGACCAGGTGCCGGGCGGCGGCACGGCAGGTGAGGAACGGCCCGTCCAGGTCGGTGGCCAGGACGCGCCGCCAGGTGTCGAGGTCGGTGTCGAGCACCCGGCTGCTGTGGCCGGTCCCGGCGACGTTGACGAGCGCGCCGAGCCCGCCGAGCTGCTCGACGAGGCGGTCGACCACCTGCCCGGCGTCGTCGGAGGAGGCGTCGTAGGGCTCGACGAACGCGCGCTGGCCGCGGGCCTCGATCGCGCGCGCCGTCCCCTGGGCGCCCTCGACGTCGGTGTGGCAGGTCAGGCCGATGTCCCAGCCCTCGACGGCGAGGAGCTCGGCGGTGGCGCGCCCGATGCCGGAATCGGCACCGGTGACGATGGCGAGGCGGGGGATGTTGGTCATGCGGCGTCGGTACCCAGGCGCGCGGCCGACACGACCTCCGGCAGCAGTGCGGCCGCGATCACGGCGTACCCGGCCGAGGACGGGTGGAACCGGTCGGCCGAGAAGAGGGAGGGGTCCCGCCCGAAGGCGTCGGAGCCCCGGTGCTCCGGATCGGCGACGCGGCCGCCGTGGGCCCGGACCATCTCCTCCTGCAGCCGGCGGAGGCGGTCGCTGGCGGCTCGCACCGGGCCGCGCAGGGCCGGCGGGACGTGCGGCACCGCACTGAGGTCCGGAGCGGCGGCGACGACGACCTCGGCGCCGGCCGAGCGGAGCCGGCGTACGGCGTCGGCGAGGTCGGCCGCGGCCTGCTCCGGTGGCACCTGGTGGGTGACGTCGTTGGCGCCGATGACGACCACGGCCAGGTCCGGCCGCAGCGTCAGTGCGCGGTCGACCTGGGGGCGCAGGTCCGCGCTGCGGGCGCCCGGGACGGCGAGCACCTCGGCCCGCGCCTCGACCCCGTGCTCGGCCAGGCCCACCACCAGTCGCGGCGCCAGCCGGTCGGCCGGCCTGCTGGCGCCCTGGCCCCAGGCGATCGAGTCGCCGAGGACCACCAGGGAGATCGGCTGTCGGGGCGGCCGCGTCGTCGGGTCGGGGCTCGTCATGCCGGCGCCGGTACCCCTTCGGGTCTGTCCGCGGCGCCTGGAGCGGCCTAGGGTGCGGCGCATGAGGCGCCCGCCCCACGAGAACGTGGCGACCGTCCTGGTCGACCCGGTGGCGCTGCGCGAGCTCGAGCTGGACCTGATGGCGCTCGACCTGTGGGTCTGGCCGGTGGCCACCTCGCCGATCGTGGCGGACGGCCCGCGGATGGCCTTCCAGGTCCGTCGCCGGCTGGTCGAGGCCCGCCGCGGCGAGTGGGACGTGGCGAGGGAGTGGACGCCGGTCTGGGTGGCGTTCGGGGGGAGCTGGTACGACGGGGACGAGCCGCTGCCCTGGTCGGCGCACGCGGCGCTCTGGGAGGCGCTGAGGCGGCACGCGGAGCACGTGCGGTACCGCCTGGGGCTCGGGGGCGTGCCACGCCTGCCCGTGGCCCGCGAGCGACACGCGGGCTGAGCGGTCCTCTTCCGTGCACGGGAGGCCGTCCCCCTCCTACGCTGCGGCTGTGGACGCCAGGGCGCTCGAGTGCACCGCACGCGGCGACGTGCTGCGAGTGGTCGGCAGCGTCGACGAGGACGTGGTCCCCGTGCTGCGTGAGCGGCTCGCGGACTTCGTCGCGGCGCACCGTGGCCGGATGGTCTGGGTCGACGTCAGCGAGGTGGACTTCCTGCCCAGTGCCGGCATCGGTGCGCTGGTGGGTGCGCAGGGAGCGGCGGTCCGGGCCGGGGGGTTGCTCACCCTGGTGGCCGAGCCGGGGACGCTTCCGGCCCGGGTCTTCGCGCTGATGGGCATCGAGCACGACCCGACGCGCTGAGGCCGGCCCCGGTCAGCGCAGCAGCGGCTCGCCGAGGACCCGGTCGACCCGGGAGACCATCGCCAGGTCGAACGTGCTGACCAGCGCGCGCGTGGCCAGCTGGCGCAGCTGGTCGAGGGCCTGCTCGACGTCGGGCCAGTCGACGGCCGGCTTGCCCGCGTCGACGAACGGTTGCCAGACCCGTTCGACGAAGAGGCCGACGTACAACCGGGCGACACCGTCGGCGTGGCGGCGCAACCGCTCGAGCAGGTCCAGCGCCTCGGTCGCGTCGAGGTCGAGCAGCCGCATCGCCTCCTGCCCGGCCGCGAGGATCGCGGGGGACACGACCTCGACCATCGGCTCGCGGTCCTGCCCTGCCGCGTCCGCAGGGGCCTCCCGCACCAGGCCGAGCCGGACCGCGGTGTCGAGGACCTCCAGCGACTCCTCGCCCTCGATCCCGAAGCGGTCGACGAGCTCGGCGAGCGGGGTGAGCACCGGCTCGGGGCCGGTGAACATCCCACGAGCCTGCTCGGTGAAGGCGAGGAGCTGGTCGTCCGCGGACGTGTCGGAGTCGAGCATGCGGGCGATGCCGTCGAGCTTCAGGCCGGCCGACCGCAGCTGGTGCACCAGCCGGACCCGCTCGACGTGCGCGGCGCCGTAGTAGCCGGTCCGGCCGCGCAGCTCCGGCGGCGGCAGCAACTTGCGGGACTGGTAGTTGCGCAGCGACCGGACCGAGACGCCGGTCCGCCGGGCGAGCTCCTCGATCACGAAGAGGTCGGCCGGGTCCTCCGAGGCATGACCCTCCCCGTTGTCCGCCACCACGGTGACGAGCGTAACCCTTGCCTATGTGACATCGAACAATGTTACATAGATCCATGTCGTTCTCTCGTTCGTCCAGCCGGTTGCTCAGCGCCGTCGAGGACCGCCCTGCCGGAGCCGCCGCCCTCGGCGAGGTCGCGATCGCGTCCGGCCTCGCCCTCGGCATGACGGTCGTCCTGGCGGTGGTCGTCCTCGCCCACCGGTCGGGCCGGCTGCGCGCCCTCGACCGGTTGCTGCGGTGGATGGAGCGGTCGCGGTTCTTCGGCACCCTCGCCCCCTGGGCGCAGCTGCCGCTGATGGTCGCGATGATCTCCCTGGTCACCGCCCTGCTGGGGATGTACTGGGACATCGCGCTGCACATCGGCATCGGCCGCGACGAGGGGCCGCTGGCCAACCCGGCGCACTACCCGATCCTCTTCGGGCTCTTCGGCATCTCCGCCGCGGGTGTGCTCGCGTGCGCGCTGCCACGGAAGGGCGAGGTCGGGCCCTCCGCGGTCCGGCTCGCGCCCGGCTGGGACGCGCCGGCGGGCGGCCTGCTGCTCACCGGCGCCGGCACCTACGCGCTGCTCGGGTTTCCCCTCGACGACGTGTGGCACCGGATCTTCGGCCAGGACGTCACGCTGTGGGGGCCCACGCACCTCATGCTGATCGGCGGAGCCGGCCTCTCGCTGGTCGCGATGGCCGTCCTCTTCGAGGAGGGCCGGACGGCGGTCGGCGGCCGGTCGGGCGTCCCGACGTACGTCCTGCGTAGCTGCCTGGTGGGCGGCCTGCTCATCGGGATGAGCGTCTTCCAGGCCGAGTTCGACTTCGGCGTGCCGCAGTTCCGCCTGGTGCTCCAGCCGTTCCTCATCGCCCTGGCCGCGGCGTTCAGCCTGGTCGTCGCCCGCCTGTGGATCGGCCGCGGCGCGGCCCTCGCGGCGGTCGCCTTCTACCTCGTGGTCCGCGGCGGCGTCAGCGTCGTCGTCGGACCGGTCCTCGGTGAGCTGTGGGCGGCCGTCCCGCTCTACGTCGTCGAGGCGCTGCTCGTCGAGGCCGTCGCCCTCGTCCTCGCGCGCCGGCCGCTGGTGGCCGGGGTGGTGAGCGGCGTGCTGATCGGGACGGTCGGCTACGCCGCGGAGCACGCCTGGACGCAGGTGGCCTTCCCGCTCCCGTGGACCTCCGACGTCGTCGTCGAGGGGGTCGCGATGGCCACGGTCGCCGGCGCGGCGGCCGGGCTCCTCGGCGGGCTGCTGGTCCGCGGCCTCCGGCGCGACCTGCCCGCCAGCGTCCGGCCGCGGCTGCTCTTCGCGCTGGCCCTGGTCGCCATCGCGGCCGCCGCGACCAACGGCGTCGTCGCCACCCACCCCAGCGACCTGGAGGCCGACATCCGGGTCACCGGCGAGTCGACCGGCGCGGACGGCCGGGAGGTCGACCTGGAGGTCACGCTCGACGACCCCTCGGCGCTCGACGGGGAGCCCGCCTGGCTGACCGTCACCGCCTGGCAGGGCGGGCAGGAGAGCGCCGGGCTGGTCGTGCACCACCTCGAGGGGGTCGGCCAGGGTCGGTGGCGCACCACCGAGCCGGTGCCGGCCGCCGGCACCTGGAAGACCATGGTGCGGTTGCACGACGGGCGCGACCTGAGCGCGATGCCGCTCTACCTGCCGGAGGACACGGCGCTCGGTGAGCCCGAGATCCCGATGACCGACGCCACCCGCGCCTTCGACGAGGAGAAGCTGCTGCTCCAGCGCGAGCTCGACGACGACGTGCCCGGGTGGCTGTGGCTGGCCGCCGGCCTGGTGGTGCTCCTCTGCTCGCTCGCGCTCGTGCTCGGGCTGGGTTGGGGGGTCAACCGGTACGCCCGCGCCGCGCGCCCCGACGTACCCGAGAGCAGGACGCCGGTGTCCGTGTGAGGGCGCCGACCGCCCTCCACCTCGGCTCGCTGCACGGCGCGGAGGGCTTCCTGGTCCTCGTGCTCGCGCTCGGCCCGCTGCTGGTCGCGGTGCTGACCGTGGTCTACCTGCGCTGGCGCGGGGAGGACGGGGCGGAGGGCGACGGCTCCTCCTCGGGGCTCCACGAGGGCGGGTGACGATACGGTCGGCGGCGTGGTCGACCCCCGACGAGGAATCCGCAGCACACTGGCGCAGGGACGCGAGCGGCTGACCGGCGTCGCCCGGCACCGCTACCCGAGCGTCGCCGTCACCGGCATGACCGGGGTGGGCAAGACCGAGCTGGTCGACCACCTGTGCGGGCGCCCGGCGCCGGAGGGGACGCCCGAGTCCGGGTCGGCGGTGATGGAGCGCAGGGTCCGTCGCGGGCGTCGGCTGCGGGGCTTCCGGTTCCGGGTCGTGCCGGGAGAGAACGCCGCCACCCGGCTCGGGGCGCTGGACGAGGTCTTCCACGACGACCCGGTGGACGGCGTGCTGCACGTCGTCGCCAACGGGTACGCGACGGGGCGCCGTACCGCCGGGACGACGGGGCCCGCGTCGGTCGGCCGCGAGGAGCAGCTGGCGCGCGAGCTGGAGGACTGGACGGTCACCTCGCACCGCATCGCGTCCCTCGCCGTGCGGCGTCCCCACCCGACCTGGCTCGTGGTCGTGGTGACGAAGGTCGACCTGTTCGCCGACGACGTCGACGAGGTCGTCCGTTCCTACTCGCCCGGGAGCGGTACGCCGTTCGGTGACCGCCTCGACGAGCTCCGCGCCCTGGCGGGCGCGGCGAAGCTGTCGATCGACGTGCTGCCGGCCTGCAGCCACCTGGACCCGGGCAGCACGTTCCCGGCGGCGCGCCGGGACGACTACCTCGAGGCGCTCGAGGCGCGGATGGGCCAGCTCGCCGGGCACGTCTGACCAGAGTGCGGGAGGCAGCACCGTTTGGGCGGCTGCCCGTCTGAGCACCTGTCGAGCATGTCCACCCCTCGCGACCCGTGCACCAAGGTGCACCTGTGGCACGACCTCGCGGCGGTCGCGGACGCCCGCCGGGCGCTCGTGCGCGACCTGGAGGAGTCCGGCCACGACCGCCGCTCCATCGAGGACGCGATGCTGGTCCTCTCCGAGCTCGCCGCGAACGCCGTCGAGCACGGTGACCCCCGCGGGTGCGGGCACGTCGAGGTGACGTGGTGCCTCTACCCCGACCGGGCGCGGATCTCCGTCCACGGGGACATCGCCTCCGACCTCGGCGAGGAGGTCGTCGACCAGCTGAAGCCCCGGGAGGCCTCTCAGTTCGCCGAGCGCGGGCGCGGCCTGGCCATCGTCGACCACGTCTGCGACAACTGGGACGCCACGGCCCTCGACGGAGGCGTGCTGGTCACCGCCGAGCTCACCTTCGACGACGCCTGACCCACGCCCGGTTCGGTGGTCGAGCCCTGCCTTCGGTGGTCGAGCCTGCCTTCGGTGGTCGAGCTTGTCGAGACCACCCATCGGCCGGTGGTCGAGCCCTGCCTCGGTGGTCGAGCCTGTCGAGACCACCCGCCGTCAGGGGGTGTCGGGGAGGAGACGCTCCGGGTCGTCGGGCCGCCACTGGACGAGGGCGAGGGTGGCGTCGTCCTCCAGCCGGGCCGCCTGGTGCTCCAGCAGCGTGTGGATCAGGCGGCGGACCGTCTCGGGGGCGGGCAACCCCGCGGCCAGGTTGCGGGTGACCAGCTCCACGAGCCGCTCCACCCCGAAGTACTCGCCGGTGTCGGCGCGCGCCTCGGTCACGCCGTCGGTGTAGAAGAGCAGGAAGTCGTTCGGCTGCAGGACCTCGTGGGAGACGGGGAACGCCTGCTCGCCGGTGATGGCCTGGTTGAGCCCGAGCGGCAGCGCGCGCGGTGACTCCAGGGCGCGCACGAGGCGGCCCTCGCGCAGCAGGAGGGGGTCCGGGTGCCCGGCGTTCACCCAGCGCAGCTCGCCGGTCCGGGTG
Organism: Nocardioides ureilyticus; assembly: GCF_051280745.1. Lineage (NCBI taxonomy): Bacteria > Bacillati > Actinomycetota > Actinomycetes > Propionibacteriales > Nocardioidaceae > Nocardioides > Nocardioides ureilyticus. Next base: position 90,791 of record NZ_JBNCOG010000006.1, read on the forward strand.
TCGAGCTCGGCGAGCACGCCTGTGCTGAAGCCGCTGCCCTCGAAGGCGTCGTCCAGGGTCGTGTCGATGAAGCGGGCGGTGGTCACGACGTCGTCGCCGGCGCGCCTGCGGTTCCGGTACGCCGCCACGGTGAGTGCGGCGAGCTGGGCGGACCGCAGGCCGTGGCCCATGCCGTCGAAGACGCCGATCCGCGCGATGCCCTCGTCGACGGCGTAGTCGAGGGTGTCACCCGCGACGGAGTACGCCGGCTCGAGCCCACCGGCCACCACGACGGCGCCGTCGGCGAAGGTGAGCGGGGGCAGCAGGTCCCACTGCATCTCCGCGGCGAGGCCCATCTCCTCGCTGCGCCGCAGGCGCACGATGCTGTCGCCGTACTGCGTCTTCGACATCACCAGCTCCGCGGCGATGGAGGCGAAGGTCCGGAGACGCTTGCCCAGCGCGCCGCCGTCCGCGTGGAGCGCCGCCCCGTCGGGCAGCGTCAGGGCGAGCACGCCCAGGCGCTCGGTCCCGTCCAGGAGCGGCAGCCAGAGCCGCAGCCCGCCGTCGTCGAGCTCCTGCGGCACCGGCTCCACCAGCTGGAAGGCCCGCCCGCCGAGGGTGCCATCGACCCGGATCGACCCGTGGCCGCCGTCGCCGAGCGGCGTGAGCCGGAGCTGCTGGAGGTCGGCGAGGTAGGCGCGCACGTCCGTGACCCCGAGGGCGTCGCCGTGCCGCTCGAAGAGGCCGGGGAGGTCGTGCGCCCCGGCGAGGTGCGACCGGAGCAGGAGCTCGTCGAGCGCCTGCTCCCCCCGGCTGTAGGACATGACGGTGATCGTAGGGGGAACCGATCCGGCATGACGGAGAAGGCTGCGGCCGCGGTCAGCGCGGTGGACGGGGCGGTCGCGGAGCTCGCGCGGATGGGGACGGGCGGCACCTGGGACGTCCATGGTCGCCCGGTCCGGGTGACGAACCTCGACAAGGAGCTCTTCCGGGGGCGCGGCGGGAGCGGTCCCGTCACCAAGCGCGACCTCCTGGCGTACGCCGCGCGGGTGGCGGAGGTGTCCCTGCCGTACCTCGAGGGCCGGGCGGTCAACCTGCACCGCTACCCCGACGGCGCCGAGCGGCCGGGCTTCTGGCACAAGCAGCGGCCCGAGCACGCGCCGGAGTGGGTGGCCGGCTGGGACAACCCGGAGGCCGACCCCGGCGAGACCACCACGTACGTCGTCGTGGACGAGCCGGCCACGCTGGTGTGGATGGCGAACTTCGGGGCGCTCGAGTGGCACCCCTGGACCTCCCGCACCACGGCGATGCACGAGCCGACGTACGCGCTCATCGACCTCGACCCCGGCGAGCGCACGACCTGGGACGAGCTGCTGGCGATGGCCCGCCTGCACCGCACCGCGCTGGAGCACCTCGGCGTCACGGCCCGCCCCAAGGTCACCGGGCGGCGCGGCATCCAGATCTGGGTCCCGGTGGTGGCCGGGTACTCCTTCGACGACACCCGCGCCTGGGTGGAGCAGGTGTCGCGGACCGTCGGCAGGGTGGTCCCCGACCTGGTGAGCTGGAAGTGGGAGGTCCGCTCGCGCGGCGGGCTGGCACGGCTCGACTACACGCAGAACGCCGTCAACAAGACGCTCGTCGCGCCGTACTCCCCGCGACCCGCCCCAGGGGCGCCGGTCTCGGTTCCCCTCACGTGGGACGAGCTGGACGACCCGGACCTCAGGCCGGACCGGTGGACGGTCGACACGGTGCTCGACCGGCTGCGCGCCGTCGGCGACCCGTTCCACGAGCTGCTCGACGCGGCCCAGGAGCTGCCCGGCCTCGCCTGACCCGGGACCGGCCCGGACTCGTGACGGGCACGACGGCCATATCCCGGCGCTGGCCGGGTACCGGGGCGCCATGAGCCAGAACGACGACTCCGCAGCCCTGGGGACCGACCCCTCCGTCGACGCCACGGGGGACGCCACCGACAACGAGAGCTACCACGGCTACAGCGTCGACGACGAGACCCAGCCGCAGAGCACGGGCGACAGCCTGGTCAACGAGAACCGTGACCTGGTCGAGCCGCTCGACGAGGGCTACTCGCCCCCGGAGAAGTGGTCGGCGGCCCAGGGCTACGGCAACACCCCGCTCGAGGAGAGCATGGGGGAGACCTTCGAGCAGCGCCTGGAGCAGGAGGTGCCCGAGCCCGACCCGTACGAGCAGGCCGAGAAGGAGGCTGCCCGCGGGGAGCTCAACGCCGAGATCCGCGAGGGGGCGCAGGCGGGCGAGGGTCGCGCCGGCCGCCTGGTCGAGCCCGACGAGGGCGCCCACACCGACGTCGAGAAGGACATGGTCGCCGAGGACGTCGGCATCGACGGCGCCGCAGCCGGCGCCGAGGAGGCGGCCGTCCACGTCATCGACGAGGACCAGCTCTGACTGTGTCGCTCCCACTGTGTCCCGTGGCGGTCGACGTGCGGCCACCCACCGGGGCGGCCCCGCCCGTCTAGTGGTCGGCGCAGCAGGGGATCTGGTGTCGTGACTCGAACGGCACCATGCCGTTCCGCGCCGGCTGGACCACCAGCACCGCCCGGCCCGACCGCCAGGTGGGGCGTGCCCACTCGCTGAGGTTCAGCGCCGTGCCGGGAACCAGCTCCGTGCCCGCCAGCGCCTCGACGTCGTCGACCGCGGCCAGCGCCAGCACGTCGGCGACCGTGCACGGCCGCTCGATGTCGGCGCGGCCGGCGAACCGGGCCAGTCGCCCGGCCGACCGTGCCGAGTGCTGGTCCGCCGCCGCCCGTGCGCCGGCGACGAGGGAGGTGGGGCCGGCCACCTGCGGTGGTCGGTCCACGACCACTGCGACGTCGGTCGCGAGCGCGCCTGCCAACCGGCCGTGCAGGCGGCTGGCGTCGGGAGCGGCCCCCGTCCACGACGCCACGACGGCGGTGTGGACGCCGTCGCCCGTGTCCACCGCGTGGGTGCTGGCCAGGTACGTCGGGTCGTCGGCCGGGAGCAGGTCGTCGAGGAGGTGCAGGAGGTGCTCGGCGTCGGCGTGGTCGCGGGTGCGGGCGTCCACCGCCACGAGGACGGCGGACGCCCGCATCGCGATCGGGGTCGTCACCGGGTCGGGAGGACCCAGATCGGGTTCGTGTAGAACCACAGGTCGACCCACGGGTCGGCGTCGCCGACGACGTCGATCTGCGGGCCGGCGGGGTCGACCGCCGCGCCGTGGAACCCGGGCTGCGAGCGGTTGCCGTCGGTACCGCGCAGCCGGACGTAGAACGCCTCCTCGAGACGGCCCAGGTCGTAGGTGAGGGTGTAGGTGCCGGTGCGGCCGGAGGTGTCGGTCTGCGCCACGACCTTCGTGTCCGGCGCGGTGAACCGGTCCCGGTCGGAGGCGGCCGAGAGGGGGTCGACCTTGCCGCGGATCAGGTCGACCCGGTTCAGCTGCGGCACGAACTGTGCCCAGTTCGGGACGTCCTGGGCGGTGATCGTGACCACCAGCTCGAGCTGGCTGCCCCGCGCCACGGCGAGGGTGCCGCCGAGCGTCTCGGTGGCCTTGCGGTCGCGGCCTCGGCCGCCGCGGGTGCGGACGCTGACGTCGACGGACTTCACCAGCCCGCCGTGGTCGACCCAGATCCTGCCGTCCCGCATGCCGCGCATCACGGCGCCGTAGTCGCGCGAGGTGGCCCCGACGTGGGTCCGGCTGTAGAAGCCGGGCCAGAAGTCCCCTGCCTCCAGGTTGATCCGGCCGGCGTAGACCGGGTCGTCGTAGCGACCGTCGCGGTCGAACTGAGCCCGGTCGGAGCCGTCGGGGCGGCGCGAGGTGTCGCTCCAGTTCACGTGGGAGTCGGAGTTGGCGGTGATCGACCAGGGCTTGCCCTCGGAGAGCAGGGAGTCCCACAGGCCGCCGACCGTGGCAGTCATCCAGTCGAAGCCGCCCCACGTCCGGTAGCTCTCCGGCGGGTACGCCGCGAAGGAGTCCGGCCGGGGTGCGTTGCCGTAGTAGCCGCGGGCCGAGCCGGGCCCGTAGCCCTCCGGCAGGCCGGCGGCCTGGTGCCCGGGCGCGCCCTCGAAGCCGATGGCGACGCGCGGGTCGGCGTCGCGCCACGCACGGATCTCGTGCGGGCTGTCGATGCCGTTGCGAGCGGGGTGGTTGGCGAGGAAGAGCGCGTCGGAGACCCGCCTGCGGTCCACCTGCTGGCCGAGCCACTGCACGCCCGCCACGGCGAGGGCCTCGTTGGCCGGCGAGTTGCTGCTCGCGCCCCGCACCGAGCCGTCGTAGGTGTTCTCGAACTGCTTGAGCACCTCCACCTCGTGCGGGCCGGGGGCGACGAAGACGGTGCCGTGCTCGGCGGCGGGGATGTTCCACTCCAGGCCCTGGAAGATGAGCGTGCCCGGCAGCTCCGCGCGGGCCTCCTTGATGTCGGGGTTGACCAGCTCCACGCCGATCCGGGCGTGGGTGGCGCCGCCGTGGTCGGTGATGACCAGCCAGTCCAGGCCGTAGGCCGCGGCGTGCTGGGCCTGGTCGATGACCCGGTACTGGCCGTCGGAGGAGTACTGCGTGTGGATGTGGTGGTCCCCGGCGAGCCAGTGCCGCGGCGCGGGGGAGCCCCCGCGGGGGCCGCCGCCTCGGGAGCCGGGGGCCTTGCCCGGCTCCGCCATGGCCGGGGTGACGCCGCGCATGCCCGCGATGCCGGCGACGGCAGCCCCGCTGATGCCGGCGGCGCGCAGGAGGTTGCGGCGCGAGACCTCGGCCGGCGAGAGGTCACTGTCGGGGACCGACTCGTCGTACGCCGCGAGGGTGACGTCGTCGGCCTCGTGCGAGTGGTCGTGGGAGTGGCCGTGGGAGTGGTCGTGGGAGTGGTCGTGGGAGTGGTCGTGGGTCACCGGGAGCCCTTTCCGAGAAGCGTGGCCGCGGTCGGGGGCCCGTCGCGGCGGCACCACGGTCACGGGCGCAGGTGGGGCCCGGACGAACGACGGGTGCCGTCCAGGTGAACGCTTCGCCGAGCGGCCCTTGGTGATCGGCGTCACGCGGCCTAGTGTTCCCGGCACCGCCGCCGTCGGCGGCCGAGCGGAGGAGGACGTCGTGCCGGACCGGGAGACCTTCGACCACGTGGTGGTGGGGGCCGGCAGCGCCGGCGCCGTCGTCGCCGCCCGGCTGACCGAGGACCCGACGGTCTCGGTGCTCCTGCTGGAGGCGGGCGGCCCGGCCGACGCGGACGAGATCTCGGTCCCGGCCGCCTTCGCCAACCTCTTCAAGACCCGCTGGGACTGGAACTACCAGACCTCCGAGCAGAAGCAGCTCGACGGCCGGCGCGCCTACTGGCCGCGGATGAAGGCGCTCGGCGGCTGCTCGTCGATGAACGCGATGATCTACATCCGCGGGAACCGCGCCGACTACGACACCTGGCGCGACGAGTACGGCGCGACCGGGTGGGGCTACGACGACGTGCTCCCGGCCTTCCGCCGCTCCGAGGCGAACACCCGGCTGGGCGGGACGTTCCACGGGCAGGACGGGCCCCTCCACGTCGAGGACCGTCGCTACACCCACCCGCTCACCACCGCCTGGGTGGAGTCGGCGGTGGCGGCGGGGTTCAAGCCGAACGACGACTTCAACGGAGCCGAGCAGGAGGGCGCCGGGCTCTACCAGGTCACCTGCCACAGGGGGCGCCGCTGGTCGACCGCGAAGGCCTACCTCGAGCCGGCCGCCGACCGGCCCAACCTCACCGTCCGCACCGGCGCCCTCGTCGAGAGGGTCGTGCTCGAGGGGGGCCGCGCCGTGGGTGTGCGCTACCAGCACGGGCCGCAGACGCGCACGGCGTACGTCGAGGGCGAGGTCGTCCTGGCCGGCGGCGCGGTCAGCTCCCCGCAGCTGCTCATGCTCTCCGGCATCGGTCCCGGCGCCCACCTGCGCGAGGTCGGTGTCGAGGTGGTCGTCGACCTGCCCGGCGTCGGCCAGAACCTCCACGACCACCCTGCGGCGCCGCTCGTCTTCGACACCCGCGACACGACCGACCTGATGGACCACAACAACCTCGTGCAGTTCGTCCGGGCGAAGGCGACCGGCACCGGCCCCCTGGTCTCGAACGTGGGCGAGGGCGGCGGCTTCTGGCGCAGCCGCGACGACCTCCCGGCGCCGGACCTCCAGGTGCACGTCGCGCCCACCGGCTTCTGGGACAACGGCCTGCACGAGGCCCGCACCCGCAAGGTCACCGTGGCGCCCACGCTCGTCCACGTCGCCAGCCGCGGCTCGCTGCGGCTCCGCTCGACCGACCCGCGGTGGCACCCGGAGATCGACCCCGGCTACTACGACGACCCAGCCGACCTCGACGCCATGGTCGCCGGCGTGCGCCGCCTCCTCGAGACGGTGGCCACCGGCCCGCTGGCCGACCACGTCGCCGGGCCGGGCCTGCCGACGATGGAGGGTTGGGGCGACGACCCCACCGACGCGCAGGTCGTCGACCACCTGCGGGCCCACACCCAGACGCTCTACCACCCCGTCGGCACCTGTGCGATGGGCGGCGACGAGCGGTCGGTGGTCGACCCGCAGCTGCGGGTGCACGGCGTCGACGGCCTCCGGGTCGCCGACGCGAGCGTGATGCCGATGGTCACCCGCGGCAACACGAACGCCCCCACGATCATGATCGGCGAGCGCGCGGCGGACCTGCTCCGCGGAGAGGCAGTGTGATGAGCGACCTGATGAGCCGGACGAGCGCCGACGAGCGGCTGGACTCGCTCAACCCCGCGACCGGTGACGTGGTGGGGTCCCACCCGGTGCACGGTGCCGCCGAGGTGGAGGCGGCCGTGGCCCGGGCCCGCGCCGCCAGCGGTTGGTGGGCCGGCCTCGGTCCCGACGGGCGCAAGGAGGTGCTCGACCAGTGGCGCGGGGTGATCACCCGGCGGATGGGCCAGCTCGGCGACCTCGTGCACCAGGAGACCGGCAAGCCGCACGGCGACGCCCAGCTCGAGATCGCCCTCGCCATCGACCACCTGGCCTGGGTGGGCTCGCACGCCGGCAAGGTCCTGGGCCGCCGCCGGGTCTCCCCGGGCCTGCTGCTGGCCAACCAGGCGGCCACCGTGGAGTACCTCCCCTACGGCGTGGTCGGTGTCATCGGCCCCTGGAACTACCCCGTCTTCACGCCGATGGGCTCGATCGCCTACGCGCTCGGCGCCGGCAACACCGTCGTCTTCAAGCCCAGCGAGCTCACCCCCGGCGTCGGCGTGTGGCTGGCCGACAGCCTGCGCGAGGTCGTGCCCGACCGCGACCTGCTGCAGGTCGTGACCGGGTACGGCGAGACCGGCGCGGCACTGTGCCGGTCCGGCGTCGACAAGGTCGCCTTCACCGGCTCCACCGCGACCGGCAAGAAGGTGATGGCCACCTGCGCCGAGCGGCTGACGCCCGTGGTGATCGAGGCGGGCGGCAAGGATGCGTTGCTGGTCGACGCGGACGCCGACCTCGAGGCCGCCGCGGACGCGGCGGCGTGGGGCGCCTTCGCCAACGCCGGCCAGACCTGCGCCGGCGTGGAGCGGATCTACGTCCACGAGCGTGTCCACGACCGGTTCGTGGAGGTGCTGGCGGAGAAGGCACGGAGCGTCCACGCCGGCACCGACGCCGAGGCCAAGCTCGGGCCGATGACCATGGCCGGCCAGCTCGACGTCGTACGCCGCCACGTCGAGGACGCGCTCGCGCGCGGCGGGCGGGCGGTGATCGGCGGTGCCGACGCGGTCGGGGACCGGTACGTGCAGCCGACGGTCCTCGTCGACGTGCCCGAGGACTCCGAGGCGGTGACCGAGGAGACCTTCGGGCCGACGGTCACGGTGCGCCGGGTGCGCAGCATGGAGGAGGCGGTGGAGCTCACCAACGCCGGCAAGTACGGCCTCGGGTCGGCCATCTTCACGGCCGACACCGACCGCGCGGAGGAGCTCGCCCGGCGGCTGCGCACCGGCATGACGTCGATCAACTCCGTCATCTCGTTCGCGGGTGTGCCGAACCTGCCGTTCGGCGGCGTCGGCGACTCCGGCTTCGGCCGGATCCACGGGGCCGACGGGCTGCGCGAGTTCACCTACGCGAAGGCGGTGACCCGCACCCGGTTCAAGGCGCCGCTCAACCTCACCACCTTCGAGCGGACCGCCGAGCAGGACACGATGGTGGCCACGCTGCTCACCGCGCTCCACGGTCGCGCCAGCCAGCTCCCCAAGCTTCCCCGCCGGCCGTTGGCGGCCCTGCGTGACCGGCGGGGGAGCCGCTGAACGGGTGCCATCGGACGGCCCGGGTACCGGCCGGGCTGACCGACCGATCCCGACGTGGGGAGGACCCATGACCATGCCACCTCCGGAGCAGCCCTACGGCAGCGGCGACCCCGAGGGCAACCGCCCGTACAGCAGCCAGCCGTACGGCGACCAGTCCCACGGCAACCAGCCGTACGGCGCGCCGCAGTCGACACCTCCGCCCGGCACCCGCTCGAAGGGTCTCGCGATCACCGCGCTCGTCCTCGGTGCGCTGGCGCTGCTGCTGTGCTGGACGGTGGTGGGCGGCATCGTGCTCGGGTTGGCGGCGATCGTCGTCGGCGCCATCGCGGCCAGCCGCGCCAGCAAGGGGCGCGCCGGCGGCAAGGGCATGGCGATCACCGGCGTGGTGCTCGGTGTCATCGGAGCCGTGCTCTCCGGGCTGCTCGTGTGGGCCGGCGCGTCGCTGCTCAACAGCGAGAGCGGCCAGAACCTGCAGGACTGCCTCGAGGAGGCCGGCGACGACCAGGCGGCGATCAACGACTGCCAGGCTGAGTTCGAGGACAACCTGACCGAGCAGCTGGGCTGACCCTCAACCGTCGACGTGGCGCTCGCGCACGGTCGACGTGGCGCTCGCGCACGGTCGACGTGGCGCTCGCGCACGGTCGACGTGGCGCTCGCGCACGGTCGACGTGGCGCTCACGCACGGTCGAGAACCGTGCGGGGCTCCCACCTCGACCGTGCAGGGCTCCCACCTCGACGGGTCAGGCGACCAGGTCGTCCCAGCCGGCGGCGAGGTAGTCGAGGAACCGCGGGCTGACCGCCTCCTGCTCCTGCAGCACCCGGCGGGGGACCGGACGGCTGCGGACCTCGAACGCGGGATCCGCGACCGCCCGGGCGGCGAAGTCGTGGTGGAGGATCGCGCCGGTGCCCACCGAGACGAAGTCGGCACCCCGGTCCAGGCACCACGCGACGTCGGCGCTGGAGAGCACCTTGCCGGCGACGCCGAGGCGGGCCGCTCCGCGCGGCAGGTCGGTGAAGTGGTCGATGAGCAGGCCCTCGGCCCCGCCCAGGGGGCGCATGAAGACATCCCAGAGGGACATGTCGAGGTAGTCCAGCACGCCCGAGGCCAGCACCCGGCGAGCCGTCTCCCGGCCCTCCTCGAGGCTGATGCCGTTGCCCTCGGGCGTGAGCCGCAGGCCGAGCTGGAAGTCCGGGCCGGTCGCGGCGCGGATGCCGGCGAGCACGTCGGTGAGCACCCGCAGGCGGTCGTCGAAGGAACCGCCGTACCCGTCGGTGCGGTGGTTGTGGCGGGCGTCGAGGAACTGGCCGATGAGGTAGCCGTGCGCGCCGTGGACCTCCACGCCGTCGAAGCCGGCGCGCTCCGCGCGGACCGCCGCGGAGACGAAGCTCTCGACCGCCTGCTCGACCTCCGCGGTGGTCATGGCGACGGCGTTCTTGGCCGGCTCGTCCCAGGGGCACTGGTTCGGGCGCCCGGTGATGGAGGGATCGGCGCGCCGGCCGCCGTGGTGCAGCTGGACCGAGGAGCGGGTGCCGGTGGCGCGCAGCCCCTCGGCCAGCCGGGCCAGTCCGGGGAGGTGCGCGTCGGAGGCGATCCCGAGCTGGCCGGCCCAGGCCTGGCCGGCAGGTGCGACGTGCGCCGCGCAGGTCATCACCAGGCCGAAGCCGCCGCGGCCGCGGGCCTCGAGCCAGCGGTGCTCCTCCTCCGACAGCGTGCCGTCGGCGTGGCTCTGGGTGTTCGTGAGCGGCGCGAGGGCGACCCGGTTGGCCCAGTCGGGACCGTGGGGGAGCGCGAGTGGATCAGCCGGGGAGGTCATCGAGCCATCCAACCAACCCCGGTCACAGGGTCGAGGCGCGGGCCACCAGCTCGGGGTCGAAGCTGACCTGCTCGTGGACGTGGTCGGGGTTGGTGGCCTCGTCGAGGACGAGCCGTGCCGCCGTCCGGCCGAGCAGGTGTCGTGGCTGGCGCACGGAGGTGAGCGGTACGGCGGCCGCGGCGGCGAAGTCGATGTCGTCGTACCCCACGATCGCCAGGTCGTCGGGGATGGAGCAGCCGCTGCCGATGGTCTGCTGGAGCAGGCCCAGGGCGAGCAGGTCGTTGGCGCAGAACGCCGCGGTCGGGCGGCGCCGGGCCGGCAGGCCGGCGAGCCGCGAGCCGGCGGAGCGGCCCTCGGCGACGGTCATGTCGGAGGTCTCGACCAGCAGGAGCGAGGCGGGGTCCAGGCCGGCGTCCCGCCAGGCGGCGCAGGCGCCGGCGTACCGGTCGGCGACCTGTCCGATGGTGGCGGGGCCGCCGACGAAGGCCACCTTGCGGTGGCCGCGGTCGACCAGGTGCTCGACGGCGAGCCGCCCGCCCAGCACGTCGTCGACGGCGACGCTGCAGAAGTCCTCGAGGCGGCGGGTCCGGTCGACCACCACGATGGGGGTGCCTCGGCGGGCGACCTGGTCGAGGGCGTCGGCGTCGGCGTCGACGGGGGTGATCAGGATGCCTTGGACCCGTTGCTGCTCGAGCAGGGCCAGGTGCGCGGCCTCCCGCTCCCTGCGGTTGTCGCTGTTGCAGAGGAAGAGGGACAGCGAGGCGTCGGCGGCGGCGTCGTCGATGCCTGCGGCCACGTCGGTGAAGAACGGGTTGCCGGTGTCCAGCATGACGTAGGCCAGCGTCCGGCTCTTGCCAGCGCGCAGCTGACGGGCGGACTCGTTGCGGACGAAGCCGAGCTCGGCCATCACCCGCTCGACCCGCTCCCGGGTGGCCGGGCTGACCCGGTCGGGCCGGTTGAGGACGTTGGACACGGTACCGAGGGAGACCCCCGCGGCAGCGGCGACGTCCTTGACCGAGGCGCTGCGCACGGTCATGGCGGCTCCTGACAGGATGGGAAACGGGAAGTGAAACGGTACAGAACTGTGACCCCTCATGGCGCGGCGCGCCCGATTTCGTACTTCTCGGTAGAAGTTGGCGTGGACCCCTTGACGGCTGTGATGGCGACCACGTACGTTCCCCGAAACGTTTTTGAAACCTTTCAAGCATGACCTCCCGCTAGTGCGGGCCCCTCCGGGCCGGCCTCTGGCGGGGAGGAACCCGAGGAGGTGCCGTGACCGAGCAGTCGTCCCCCGTGGCGCTCGAGCTGCGCGACGTCGCGAAGTCGTTCGGCGCGGTCGCTGCCCTGCGCAGCGGCCAGCTGGTGGTGGAGAGCGGTTCGATCCACGCCCTGGTCGGTGAGAACGGCGCAGGCAAGTCGACCCTGGTGAAGATCGTCGCCGGTGTGCACCGGCGCGACTCCGGCACCTTCCGGCTCCACGGCGAGGACGTCGACTTCGGCTCGACGGCCGAGTCGAAGTCGGCCGGGGTGGCGGTGATCTACCAGGAGCCGACGCTGTTCCCCGACCTCTCGGTGACCGAGAACATCTTCATGGGTCGCCAGCCCCGCGGCTCCTTCGGCCGCATCGACCGGGCCGCCATGCACCGCGAGGCCCTCGGCCTCTTCGAGCGCCTGGGCGTGCGCATCGACCCGCGCCGCCCCTCGCTCGGCCTCTCCATCGCCGACCAGCAGATCATCGAGATCGCCAAGGCGATCTCGCTGGACGCCAGCGTCCTCATCATGGACGAGCCGACCGCTGCGCTCAGTGGCGTGGAGGTGGAGCGGCTCTTCGCCGTCGCGCGCAGCCTCCGCGACGAGGGACGTGCCCTCGTCTTCATCTCCCACCGCTTCGACGAGGTCTTCGAGCTCTGCGACACGGTCACGGTCATGCGCGACGGGGAGTACGTCTCCACCGACGCCGTCGCCGACACCTCCGTCGACGAGATCGTGTCCCGGATGGTCGGCCGGGAGGTCTCCGAGCTCTTCCCGAAGACGCCCGCGACGATCGGCGACCCGGTGCTGCAGGTCGACGGCCTCCAGCGGGCCGGCGTCTTCCACGACATCTCCTTCGAGGTCCGGGCGGGCGAGATCGTCGGCCTCGCCGGGCTGGTCGGCGCCGGGCGCAGTGAGATCGCCCGCGCCGTCTTCGGGGTCGACCCGTACGACGCGGGCACCGTGCGGCTGGCCGGGCAGTCGATCAAGCCCCGCGACCCCCGCGCGGCGATCAGGGCCGGCATGGCCTTCGTGCCGGAGGACCGCCGCAAGCAGGGCCTGGTCACCGACGGCTCCGTCGCGCGCAACGTCGCCGGCGTCATCCGTCGTGGCCTCACCAAGGCCGGGTTGCTGACCTCGGGTGCCGAGAACCGCGCGGCCGAGCCGTGGGCGGGGAAGCTCGAGGTCAAGACCAACGCGCTCGACATGCACGCCGCCACCATGAGCGGGGGCAACCAGCAGAAGGTCGTCATCGCCAAGTGGCTGGCCACCGAGCCCCGCCTGCTCATCATCGACGAGCCGACCCGGGGCATCGACGTCGGCACCAAGTCCGAGGTGCACCGGCTGCTCTCCGAGCTCGCCGGCCAAGGCATGGCCGTGCTGATGATCTCCTCCGAGCTGCCCGAGGTGCTCGGGATGGCCGACCGCGTCCTCGTGGTCTGCGAGGGCCGGATCACCGCCGAGCTCGACCGCGCCGAGGCCACGCCCGAGAGCGTCATGCGGGCCGCCACGTCTTCTTCCACCCAGGCCGAGCACGCGAGCACCGCAGCCGTGCCGGCCGGCAACGACCTGACCAAGGAGGTGCCGGCGTGAGCACCGTCCTCGACCGCCCCGCCGACCAGGCGGAGCACTCGCCGCACAGCCGCAGCCTGGTGTCCACCCTGCTGCACTCCCGCGAGCTCGCGGTCGCCCTGGTCCTGATCGCGATCATCGTGTTCACGACGTTCCAGAGCAGCGGGTTCGTCTTCAGCTCCGACGGCTGGCGCAACCTGCTCGTCACCCCGTCGCTGCTGCTGCTGCTCGCGGTGGGGCAAGCCGTCGTCATCGTCACCCGGAACGTCGACCTCTCGGTCGGCTCGATCCTCGGGCTGACCGCCTACCTCACCGGGAAGCTGTTCTCCGAGAACCCGAACCTGCCGATCCTGGTGGTCTTCCTGGCGGGGATCGCCGTCGGCTGCCTGCTCGGCCTGGTCAACGGCGTCATGGTGGCGTTCGGCAAGGTGCCGGCGCTGGTGATCACCCTCGGCACGCTCTACGTCTACCGGGGGATCTTCCTGACCTGGGCGGGCAGCGACCGGATCAACGCCTCCGACATGCCGGGCGACTTCCTGGCGCTCGGCACCAAGACCGTGCTCTCGATCCCCGTGCTGACGATCATCGCCCTGGCCGTGCTCGCCGCCGTCGGCTACTACCTGCACACCGCCCGGGGCGGACGTGAGTTCTACGCCATCGGCTCCGACCCCGAGGCCGCGAAGCTGTACGGTCTCCCGATCACCCGGCGGGTGATCGCGGCCTTCGTGCTCAGCGGCGCGCTCGCGGGCCTCGCCGGCGTCGTCTACGCCGCGCGGTACGGCACGGTCAGCTCCGGCGCGGGCCTCGGCATCGAGTTCCAGGCCGTGGGCGCCGCGGTCATCGGTGGAGTCGCGATCTTCGGCGGCAGCGGCACCGTGTGGGGTGCGGCCATCGGCGCCTTCCTGCTCGTGACCATCAACCGCGCCCTGCCCATCGTCGGCATCTCCGACTTCTGGCAGCGCGCCGTGGTCGGTGCCCTCATCATCGCCGCCATCGTCCTGGACCGGGTGCTGGCCGCCCGCCAGGAGCGCCAGCTGGTGGCCGCCCGTGACGAAGCGAGGAACTCCGCATGAGCGTCGACACCCGCACCCCCGCCGCGGCGGCGACGCCGGCCGCGGAGCGCAGCTACCCCGCGTACTCGCGTCCGCTGTGGCAGCGGGCCCTGCTGACGCGGGAGTTCGCGATCATCGCGCTGGTCCTGGTGGTCTTCTTCTACTCCCAGGCCAACGTGCCGAACTTCGACGGCCCGCTGACGCTGTACTACCTCTTCCTCGACATCACCCCGATCCTGCTCATCGCACTGCCGATGACGATGATCATCATCACCGGCGAGATCGACCTCTCGGTGGCGAGCACCGTGGGACTCACCAGCGTCCTCGTCGGGGTGCTGCACCAAGACGCAGGGCTCTCGCTGCCGATGGCCGCCTTGCTGGCGGTCGTGGTCGGCGCGGTGTGCGGCGCCTTCAACGGGTTCCTCGTCGCGTACGTCGGGCTGCCCTCGCTCGCGGTCACCATCGGCACGCTGGCCCTCTACCGCGGCATCGCGGTCGGCCTGCTGGGGACCACGGCGATCACCGACTTCCCCGAGAAGTGGACCGACCTGGCCACCCAGCGGATCCAGGACGGGTCCAGCTACCCGTGGGTGCTGGTGCCGATCGCGGTGCTGATCATCGCCTTCGTGCTGCTCCTGCACTTCTCGCCCTTCGGGCGGGGCGTGTACGAGATCGGGCTGAACTCCGAGGCCGCCCACTTCACCGGCGTCAACGTCGAGCGCACCAAGCTGGTGCTCTTCGTCCTCTCCGGCGTGATCTCCGCGCTGGCCGGCATCTACTACACGCTGCGCTACGGCAGCGCCCGCGGCGACAACGCGACCGGCCTGGAGCTCCAGGTGATCGCGGCGGTCCTCCTCGGTGGGGTCTCGATCTTCGGCGGCCGCGGAGCGCTGCACGGCGTCCTCGCCGGTGCCCTGCTCATCGGCGTCCTCTCCAGCGCGATGCGCCTGGAGGGCCAGACGGTCAACCTCATCAACATCATCATCGGGCTGCTGCTGATCGCATCGGTGATGTCCACCAGTCTCCTCTCCTGGATCGCAGGCAGGTCCGGCGGAGGCAAGCGGGGCCCCTGGGCCCTCGTCAGGCGCCGGCAGTCGGCGACCGACTCACGAAAGGCACAAGCATGAAGCACACCAACCGACGGTTGTCCGCCCTCGTGGCGGTCGGCCTGACTGCCTCCCTCGCGCTGACCGGATGCGGTAGCGACGACGGCGGGGAGTCCGCCAACGGCTCGGGCGAGGGCGGTGGCGACCTCGCGCTCACGATGCTCCCGAAGAACCTGGGCAACCCCTACTTCGACACCAGCACCGACGGTGCCGAGGAGGCGGCCGACGAGCTCGGCGTCAGCCTTGACGAGGTCGGCCCCGACACGGCCACGCCGGACGCGCAGGTGCCGTTCATCAACACCGCCGCCCAGCAGGGCGTGGACGGCCTGATCGTCTCCGCGAACGACCCGACCGCCATCTGCGACGCGCTCACCGAGGCGCAGGACGCCGGCACCAGCGTCGTGACCTTCGACTCCGACACCGACCCGGAGTGCCGCGACCTCTACGTGAGCCAGGCCGACAGCGCCGGCATCGCCAAGGCGCAGGTCGACCTGATCGCCGAGCAGATCGGGGGCGAGGGCCAGATCGCGATCCTCTCGGCCGCGGCCAACGCGACCAACCAGAACGAGTGGATCGAGCTCATGAAGACCGAGCTCGAGGAGAACCACCCGGACATCGAGCTCGTCGACACCGTCTACGGTGACGACGACGACCAGAAGTCGTTCGACGAGACGTCCGCGCTGCTGCAGAAGTACCCGGAGCTCGACGGCATCGTGAGCCCGACCACCGTCGGGATCGCCGCGGCCGCTCGTTACCTCTCCACCAGCAACGCCCAGGGCAAGGTCAAGCTGACCGGCCTGGGCACGCCGAACCAGCTGCGCCAGTACATCGAGGACGGCACCGTCGAGGCGTTCGCCCTGTGGAACCCGGCCGACCTCGGCTACCTCGCCACCTTCGCTGCCGAGGCGCTCGCCTCCGGTGACATCGAGGGCGAGGAGGGCGACACCTTCGAGGCCGGTCGCCTCGGCGAGTACACCGTCGGCGCCGACAGCGTCGTCCTGCTGGGCGAGCCGTTCGTGTTCAACAGCGAGAACATCGGCGACTTCGACTTCTGATCCCCCCGGGACCGGCCCGCACCAGGGCCGGCGCCGCAGCAGCCGTGCTGCGTCCCCCGCTCCCTCCCGGCCGGCCCACCCGCGCCGGCCGGGTGGGAGCACCCTGCCCGCACCTGCCCCGAGACTCGGCCGAGGAAGGACGTCTCACCATGACGAGGGTCTGCTTCCAGCTCCAGGTCAAGCCCGACCGGCTCGAGGAGTACAAGGAGCGCCACCGTGCCGTCTGGCCGGACATGCTCCGCGCCCTCCACGAGCACGGCTGGCACAACTACTCCCTCTTCCTGCGCCCCGACGGGCTGCTCATCGGCTACGTCGAGACGCCGTCGCTCGAGCAGGCGCAGGCCGGCATGGCTGCCACCGAGGTCAACGCGCGGTGGCAGGCCGAGATGGGGGAGTTCTTCGAGGAGCTCGACGGCGTACCGCCGGACCAGGGCTTCCTCGTCCTCGAGGAGGTCTTCCACCTCGAGGACCAGCTCGCGGCGCTCGACGAGCCCGCCACGAACCCCACGACGCACGAAGAAGTGAAGTGACATGACGACGTTCAGCCAGATCGCGGCCCTGCTCGAGCCGCAGGCCATCGAGCTCCCCTCGTGGGCGTTCGGCAACTCCGGCACCCGGTTCAAGGTGTTCGGCTCGCCCGGCACCGCCCGCACCGTGGAGGAGAAGGTCGCCGACGCCGCGACCGTCCACCGCTTCACCGGCCTCGCGCCGAGCGTCGCGCTGCACATCCCGTGGGACCTCGTCGACGACTACGCCGCCCTGCGCCGCTACGCCGAGGACCAGGGCGTCGCGCTGGGCACGATCAACTCCAACACCTTCCAGGACGACGACTACAAGCTCGGCGCCCTGACCCACACCGACGCCAAGATCCGCCAGAAGGCCATCGACCACCACTTCGAGTGCATCGACGTGATGGACGCGACCGGCTCCCGCGACCTGAAGATCTGGCTGGCCGAGGGCAGCAACTACCCGGGCCAGGCCGACCTCCGCGGCCGCCAGGACCGCCTCCACGAGTCGCTGTCGACGATCTACGACCGGCTCGGCGAGGACCAGCGCCTGGTGCTGGAGTACAAGTTCTTCGAGCCGGCCTTCTACCACACCGACGTCCCGGACTGGGGCACGTCGTACGTCCAGGTGGCCGCCCTCGGCGAGCGCGCGACGGTCTGCCTCGACACCGGCCACCACGCGCCGGGGACGAACATCGAGTTCATCGTCATGCAGCTGCTCCGCCTGGGGAAGCTGGGCTCCTTCGACTTCAACAGCCGCTTCTACGCCGACGACGACCTGATCGTCGGGGCGGCCGACCCGTTCCAGCTCTTCCGGATCCTCTTCGAGGTCATCCGGGGCGGCGGCTACCCGGGCACCAACCCGGACTCCGAGGTCGCCTTCATGCTCGACCAGTGCCACAACATCGAGGCGAAGATCCCGGGCCAGATCCGGTCCGTGCTGAACGTCCAGGAGATGACGGCGCGCGCGCTGCTCGTCGACCGGGACGCGCTCGCCGTGGCCCAGGAGGCCGGTGACGTCCTCGCGGCGCACGAGGTCTTCATGGACGCCTTCTCCACCGACGTCCGCGCCGACCTCGCCGCCTGGCGCGAGGAGCGGGGACTCCCGGCCAACCCGATGCGCGCGTACGCCGAGTCGGGCCACCAGCAGCAGATCGAGGCGGACCGCATCGGCGGGACGCAGGCAGGATGGAACTGACCCCATGACAGACCAGCAGCTCAACCCGACGGTCGCCGCTCTGATCGAGCGCTCCAACCGTCTGGGCGCGGACCCGAAGAACACCAACTACGCCGGGGGCAACACCTCCGCCAAGGGCACCGAGACCGACCCCGTCACCGGCGAGCCCGTCGAGCTCGTCTGGGTCAAGGGCTCCGGCGGCGACCTCGGCACCCTCAAGGCCTCCGGCCTCGCCGCGCTCCGCCTGGACCGGATGCGCGCCCTCGTCGACGTCTACCCGGGCATCGAGCGCGAGGACGAGATGGTCGCGGCCTTCGACTACTGCCTGCACGGCAAGGGCGGCGCCGCCCCGTCGATCGACACCGCGATGCACGGCCTCGTCGACGCCGCGCACGTGGACCACCTGCACCCCGACTCCGGCATCGCGATCGCCACCGCAGCCGACGGCGAGGCGCTGACCAAGGAGATCTACGGCGACAAGGTGGTCTGGGTCCCGTGGCGCCGACCGGGCTTCCAGCTCGGCCTCGACATCGCCGCCATCAAGGAGAAGAACCCGCAGGCGGTCGGCTGCATCCTCGGCGGCCACGGCATCACCGCGTGGGGCGCCACCAGCGAGGAGGCCGAGGCCCGGTCGCTGTGGATCATCGACACCGCCGCCGACTACATCGCGGAGAACAGCAAGGCCGAGCCGTTCGGCCCGGCCCTCGACGGGTACGCCGCGCTGCCGGACGCGGAGCGCCGCGCCAAGGCCGCCGCGCTCGCGCCGACCATCCGGGGCATCGCCTCGGCCGACCGGCCGATGGTCGGGCACTTCACCGACTCCGACGTGGTGCTGGACTTCCTGGCGTCCGCCGAGCACCCCCGCCTGGCTGCGCTGGGCACCTCCTGCCCCGACCACTTCCTGCGGACCAAGGTCAAGCCGCTCGTGCTCGACCTGCCCGCGGACGCCTCGGTCGAGGACAGCATCGCCCGGCTCACGGAGCTCGCGGTCTCCTACCGCGAGGACTACCAGGGCTACTACGACCGGCACGCCACCCCGGACAGCCCGGCGATCCGCGGCAAGGACCCGCTCATCGTGCTGGTGCCCGGCGTCGGCATGTTCTCCTTCGGCAAGGACAAGCAGACCGCCCGCGTGGCCGGCGAGTTCTACGTCAACGCCATCAACGTGATGCGCGGCGCGGAGGGCCTCTCCACCTACGCCCCGATCGACGAGGCGGAGAAGTTCCGCATCGAGTACTGGGCGCTGGAGGAGGCCAAGCTCCAGCGGATGCCGAAGCCGAAGCCGCTCGCCACCCGGATCGCGCTGGTCACCGGTGCCGCCGGCGGCATCGGCAAGGCGACCGCCAAGCGGCTCGCGGCCGAGGGCGCCTGCGTCGTCGTCGCCGACCTGTCGCTGGAGAAGGCCGAGGCGGCCGCGGCCGAGATCGGCGGGCCCGACGTGGCCGTCGGCGTGGCCGCGGACGTCAGCAAGGCCGACGCCGTCCAGGCGATGGTCGACGCGGCGGTGCTGGCCTTCGGCGGCCTCGACCTGGTCGTCAACAACGCCGGGCTCTCGCTGTCCAAGGCGCTGCTCGACACGACCGAGGCCGACTGGGACCTCCAGCACGACGTGATGGCCAAGGGCTCGTTCCTGGTCTCCAAGGCGACCGCGAAGGTGATGGTCGAGCAGGAGATGGGCGGCGACATCGTCTACATCTCCAGCAAGAACTCGATCTTTGCCGGTCCCAACAACATCGCCTACTCCGCCGCGAAGGCCGACCAGGCCCACCAGGTCCGGCTGCTCGCCGCCGAGCTGGGCGCGCACGGGATCAAGGTCAACGGCGTCAACCCCGACGGCGTGGTCCAGGGCTCCGGCATCTTCGCCAGCGGCTGGGGCGCCAACCGCGCCGCGGTCTACGGCGTCGAGGAGAAGGACCTCGGCAAGTTCTACGCGCAGCGCACGATCCTCAAGCGCGAGGTGCTGCCGGAGAACATCGCCAACGCGGTCTTCGTCCTGTGCAGCCCCGACCTGTCGCACACCACCGGCCTCCACGTCCCCGTGGACGCCGGCGTCGCGGCGGCCTTCCTCCGGTGACCGGAGCGGTGCGCGTCGCGGCCGTCGACCTCGGTGCGACGAGCGGTCGCATCATGGCCGCGACGGTCGAGTCCGGCTCCGGCGGGGGCCGGGACCGGCTGGAGCTCCGCGAGGCGCACCGCTTCCCCAACGGCGGCGTGCGCGCCGGCGGGTCGCTCTTCTGGGACGTGCTCGGCATCCACCGCGAGGTGGTCGAGGGCATCCGCAAGGTCGCGCGCTCCGGGGCGCTGGACGGCATCGGCATCGACTCGTGGGCCGTCGACTACGGCCTGCTCGACCGCGACGGCCACCTGCTCGGCAACCCGTTCTCCCACCGGGACTCCCGGACCGACGGGATCGCCGAGCAGGTGGTGGCGCGGGTCGGCGCCGAGCGCATGTACGCCGTCACCGGCCTCCAGCAGCTGCCGTTCAACACGATCTACCAGCTCGTCGCCGCCCACGGCACCGCCGCGCTCGAGTCGGCCCAGACGCTGCTGCTCCTGCCCGACCTGCTCGGCTACTGGCTCACCGGCGAGATCGGCGCGGAGCGGACGAATGCCTCCACGACCGGCCTCTACGACGTGCGTGCCCGCGAGTGGGCCCGCGAGCTGGCGAACGAGGTCGCCATCCCGTGGTCGGTGCTGCCGCCGCTGCGCGACGCCGGGGACGTCGTCGGGAAGGTCTCGGCCGACCTGGCCGCCCAGCTCGAGCTCGCCACCGACGTGCCGGTGGTGGCGGTGGGCTCCCACGACACCGCCTCGGCGGTCGTCGCGGTGCCCGCGGAGGGGGAGCGGTTCGCCTACATCTCCTCCGGCACCTGGTCGCTGGTCGGCCTGGAGCTGGACCAGCCGGTGCTCTCGGAGGAGGCTCGGCTCGCCGACTTCACCAACGAGGGCGGCATCGACGGGACGGTCCGGTTCCTCAAGAACGTCATGGGCCTGTGGGTGCTCTCCGAGTGCCTGCGCCACTGGGCCGACCGCCAGGTCCCCGGCACCGACCTGTTCAACCTGCTCGACGCGGCCTCGCAGGCCCAGCCGCTGCGGACCGTCGTCGACATCAACGACCCTCGCCTGCTGCCGCCCGGCGGCGCCAGCGAGGAGGACAGCATGCCGGGGCGGATCGCCCGCATCGCCGCCGAGGCCGGCGAGCCGGTGCCCTCCAGCCCCAGCGAGACCGCCCGGTGCATCCTGGAGTCGCTCGCCCTGGCCTACCGCCGGCACGTCCGGACCGCCGCCGAGCTCGCCGACCACCCGGTCGACGTGGTGCACGTCGTCGGCGGCGGCTCGAAGAACGCGCTGCTGTGCCAGCTGACCGCCGACGCCTGCGGCGTGCCGGTGCTCGCCGGCCCGGCGGAGGCGGCCGCCCTGGGCAACGCGCTGGTGCAGGCGCGCACCCTCGGGGTGGCGCTGCCGGACCTGCCTGCCATGCGCGCGCTGGTCCGGCGCACCCACCAGCTGCACCGATACGAGCCCCGCGGCACCACCGACTGGGCCGCCGCCGAGACCCGCCTGCCCGCCCGCTGACCCCATACCGACGACGACCGAACGTCCCTCCCCTCCCCACGAGCCCTCCCACGACCAACCGGAGCCTTCATGAGCCAGACGCGCACGAGCAAGCCCTCCCTCTCGGTCCACCGCCGCACGCTCTTCGGTGCGGCCGCCGTGGCCGCCGGTGCCACCGCCGTCGCCCAGCCCGCGGGTGCCGCGCCGGCCAAGCCGCACCCCCACTCCCTGCCGCGCGACCTGGCCCGGGCCTTCCAGGCGCCGGGCACCGACACCGCGGCCGGCTTCCGCTGGTGGTGGCCGCACGGCATGGTCGACCCGGTCGAGATCGCCCGCGAGGTCGACCAGGTCGCCGACGCCGGGTTCGGCATCCTCGAGGTCGCCGACGTGACGCACTCCCTGCGGGCCCGCGACATCGAGATCGACCTGGACCGCTACGGCTGGGGCTCCGCTGCCTGGGTCGCCGGCGTCAAGGCGGCGCTGCGGCAGGGCGCCAAGCGGGACGTGCGCATCGACATCACGGTGGGCCCCTCGTGGCCGGCCGCCGTCCCGACGATTACCCCCGACGACGAGGCGGCGTGCACCGAGCTCGCGCACGGCCGCGCCGACGTGGCCGGCGGTGCGACGTACGACGGCCCGGTGCCCGCGCCGCTGGAGGAGCCGCACGCCGGGGTCACCCGCCAGGAGCTGCTGGCCGTCCAGGCCTTCCGGGCCGGGGCCACCGACCGCAACGGCACGCTGCTGCACCGCGACTCCCTGGTCGACCTGACCGGCGAGGTCGCCGACGGCCGGCTCAGCTGGACCGCGCCGGCCGAGGGTGACTGGGTCGTCCTGTCCTACTGGGTGCGCGGCTCGGCGCAGGAGCCGGAGGCCGGCCCGCACACCAACCCCAAGTCCTACGTCGTCGACCACTTCTCCGCCGCCGGGTCCCAGGCCGTCATCTCGCTGTGGCAGGACCGGGTCCTCGACCGGGAGATGCGCCGCCTGCTCGGCGCAGCCGGCGGTCACCTCTTCGAGGACTCCCTCGAGATCGAGACCGAGACCACCATCTGGACCCCGCGGATGCTCGAGGAGTTCCGCGAGCGGGCCGGCTACGACCTGCTCCCGTTCCTCCCGGTCGTCGTCGAGCTGAAGGAGAAGTACCAGTTCACCTTCGGCGGCCCCGAGACCACCCAGCTGCGCGACGACTTCAACCAGGTCCTCTCCGACCTCTACCGCGACCACCACCTCCTGCCGCTGCAGGACTTCGCCCGCAGCCTCGGCATGGGCCTGCGCGTCCAGCCCTACGGGCTCGAGACCGACACCGTCGAGCACGCGGCACTCCTGGACGAGCCGGAGACCGAGTCGCTCGGGTTCAAGAACCTCGACGACTACCGGGTGATGGCAGGCGGCCGCGACCTCGGCGGCCGCACCATCCTCTCCTCCGAGGCGGCGTGCTACTTCGGCGCGGCCTACCAGACCACGTGGGACCGGGCGCTGCAGACGCTCAACAGCATCTTCGCCGCCGGCGTCAACCAGGCGGTCCTGCACGGGTTCGCGTACGCCGACGCCCCCGACGTCACCTGGCCCGGCTTCGCCGCGTTCTCGCCGTACTACGACGGCGCGATCGGGTACGGCGAGGCCTGGGGTCCCCGCACGCCGCAGTGGCGGCACATGCCCGACGTCGCGGCGTACCTGGCCCGCACCCAGCTGGTCCTGCAGACCGGGCGCCCCACCTACGACATCGTCTTCCTGCGGCAGAAGGGCTGGGCGTCCACCGGCGTCGGCCCGCACTGGGTCACCCGCGAGGGCACGCACGTCGGCTGGTCGCACTCGTTCGTGACCACGCCGCTGCTCGACCTCCCGATCGTCGAGGTCTGCGACGGCGTCCTCGCGCCCGACGGCCCGGCGTACAAGGCACTGGTCCTCGGGCCCGACAAGCTGGGCGGGCGGGTGCTGACCCTGCAGGTCGAGGCGGCCCGCCGGCTGCGCGACTTCGCCCGCGCCGGCCTGCCGATCGTCCTGCTGGGCGACTGGGCCGCGGGTGCGCTGCCGGAAGGCATGCCCGACCCGGGAGAGGTCGAGGAGCTGCGCGCGCTGTTCCGCGAGGTCGCCGCAGCGCCGCGCACGCGCGTGGTGATGCAGGAGAACGAGATCGGCGCCGCCCTCGACCAGCTCGGCGTGGAGCGCGACGTCGTCCACGAGTCCTCGACGGTGATGCACGTCCGACGCGTCGTCGACGACGTTGACCTCTACTACCTGGCCAACGCCAAGCACGCGGAGAACCGCCGGCTCAACCGGGTCACCCAGGACGTGTGGCTGACCGCCACCCGTGACGACGCGGTGCCGTTCCTCCTCGACGCGTGGACCGGCACGATCACCCCCGTCGCGACGTACGAGCGCCAGGGCAACCGGGTCCGGGTCGGCATCGACCTGCTCCCCGGCCAGTCGACCGTCGTCGCGCTGGGACCGGCTCACCCGGGCGACCGTCGGGTCCCCGTCGTGGTCTCGTCCTCGGGGGAGGTGCGCCGCGAGGGCCGCGACCTGGTCCTGCGCGCCGCGACCGCCGGCACGCACACCGCCACCCTGGCCAGCGGGCGCACGGTCCGCACCGAGGTCGAGCGCGTGGTCGAGCCGGTCACCCCGGCGTCGTGGGAGCTCGTCGTGGAGGACTGGCAGCCCGGTGGCTCCGCCACCGAGACCGTCCGTCCGCTGCGTCGGGCCAGCCTGACCAGCCCGGTGCCGTGGACCCAGGTCCCGGGGTTCGAGGACGTCTCGGGCGTCGGGCGCTACCGCACCGTGGTGGAGCTGCCCCGGGACTGGAGCCGCACCGACGGTGCGCTCCTCGAGCTCGGCGAGGTCAACGACACCTTCCGGGTGAGCGTGAACGGCGAGGCGCTCCCGGCCTGCGACGTGCTCGACACGACCGTCGACCTCGGCGGCCGGCTGCGGGCCGGGCGCAACGTGATCGAGGTCGAGGTGGCGAGCACGCTCATCAACCGCCTGCGCACCGTGACCCCGGAGGTCTACGGCGTCGCGACCAGGCAGCAGTACGGCCTCGCAGGCCCGGTGCGCCTGGTTCCCTACGTGGAGAGGACCCTGACCACCTGATGGTTCGTCGGCTGAGTGCGAGAGTGGAGACATGCGCGTCGCGTTGATGGTGACCTGCGTCAACGACGCGATGTTCCCCGAGACCGGCAAGGCGGTCGTGCGGCTGCTGCGCCGGCTCGGGGTCGACGTGGAGTTCCCTGCCACGCAGACCTGCTGCGCCCAGCCGATGGTCAACACCGGCTACCTCGACGAGGCGGTGCCGGTGGTGCGGACCTTCGTCGACGCCTTCGAGGGGTACGACGCGGTGGTCACGCCCAGCGGCTCGTGCGCCGGGTCGGCGCGCCACCAGCACGGCATCGTCGCCCGCCGGTCCGGCGATGCCGGGCTGGAGGCCGCCGTCGCCGCGACGTCGCCGAAGGTCTTCGAGCTCAGCGAGTTCCTCGTCGACGTGCTCGGCGTGACCGACGTCGGGGCCTACTTCCCGCACCGGGTGACCTACCACCCGACCTGCCACTCGCTGCGGATGCTGGGCGTGGGCGACCGGCCCGGCCGGCTGCTCGAGGCGGTGCGCGGCATCCGCCTGGTCGACCTGCCGGGAGCGGACCAGTGCTGCGGGTTCGGCGGCACGTTCGCGGTCAAGAACGCCGACACGTCGGTCGCCATGGGCGGCGACAAGGCGCGCCACGTCCGCGAGACCGGCGCCGAGGTCCTCGTGGCCGGGGACAACTCCTGCCTCATGCACGTCGGGGGCATGCTCTCGCGCCAGCAGGCCGGCGTCCGGGTCATGCACCTGGCCGAGGTGCTCGCCTCCACCGAGGACGAGCCCGTCCTCGCGGCGCCCGCGGACCCGACCCCGGCCGAGAAGGGGGACCTGCGATGAGCGGCACCTTCGTCGGCATGCCGGCGTTCCCGACCGCGGCCCGGGCCGCGCTCGCCGACACCCAGCTGCGGCACAACCTCGCCCACGCCACGGGGACCATCCGCGCCAAGCGCGCGGCCGTGGTGGGCGAGGTGGACGAGTGGGAGCAGCTCCGCCTCGCCGGCGCCGCGGCCAAGGAGGCCGCCCTGCGCGACCTCGACACCCATCTGGTGCGGCTCGAGGAGGAGCTCACCGCCCGGGGCGCCACGGTCCACTGGGCGCGCGACGCGGCGGAGGCGAACGCCATCGTGGCAGAGGTGGCGCGGGGCCACGGCGTCGACGAGGTCGTCAAGGTCAAGTCGATGGCCACCGGCGAGATCGGCCTCAACGAGGCGCTGGCCGAGCACGGCATCGCCGCGTGGGAGACCGACCTCGCCGAGCTCATCGTGCAGCTCGGCGACGACCTGCCCAGCCACATCTTGGTCCCGGCGATCCACCGCAACCGCGCGGAGGTCCGCGAGATCTTCCTCCGGGCGATGGGCGACGTCGGCCGGCCCGCGCCGGAGGACCTCACTGACGAGCCCGCGGTGCTCGCCGCCGCGGCGCGGGCGCACCTGCGCGAGAAGTTCCTGCGCGCGAAGGTCGCGGTCTCGGGCGCCAACTTCGCGGTTGCGGAGACCGGCACGCTGGTCGTCGTGGAGTCCGAGGGCAACGGGCGGATGTGCCTGACCCTGCCCGAGGTGCTCGTCAGCGTCGTCGGCATCGAGAAGGTCGTCCCGCGCTGGGAGGACCTCGACCCGCTGCTGCGCCTGCTGCCGCGCTCCTCGACCGGTGAGCGGATGAACCCCTACACCTCGACCTGGACCGGCGTGACCCCCGGCGACGGCCCGCAGGAGGTGCACGTGGTGCTGCTCGACAACGGGCGCACCCGCGCGCTGGCCGACGAGGTCGGCCGCCAGGCCCTGCGCTGCATCCGCTGCTCGGCGTGCCTCAACGTCTGCCCGGTCTACGAGCGGACCGGCGGCCACGCCTACGGCTCGGTCTACCCCGGGCCCATCGGGGCGATCCTCAACCCGCTGATGCGGGGCACGGGGCGCCCCGGGACCGAGGGCGAGCAGATCGACTCGCTGCCGTACGCCTCGTCGCTGTGCGGGGCCTGCTTCGAGGTCTGCCCCGTGCGCATCGACATCCCGGAGGTCCTGGTGCACCTGCGCTCGCAGGTCGTCGACGGCCACCGCGGCGACCGGGTCCCCAAGGCGGAGGCGGTCGCCATGAAGGGCGCGGCCTACGCGTTCTCCGACGCCCGCCGCCTGTCCTGGGTCGAGAAGGCCTCGGGCCTGGCCGGGCGGGTGCTCACCCGCCTGGGACGTACGACGCTGCCCGGCGGTCGCGCCGCCGCCGGCCGGCTGCCGGGCCCCGGCGCCTCGGCCTGGACCGGCGCCCGCGACCTGCCCGCACCGCCGCGGGAGTCCTTCCGCGCCTGGTGGAGGCGGACCGACGGCGGGCGCGACGAGGAGGGCCAGGCATGAGTGCGCGCGAGGAGATCCTCGGCCTGGTCCGTGCGGCCCTCGAGGGCGTCGACCGCACCGCGCCCCGGGCGGAGGCACCGCGGATCGCCGAGGTCAGCGACCTGGTCGGCCACTTCGCCGAGCGGGTCGAGGACTACCGGGCGGTCGTGGAGCGCTGCGCGCCCGAGGACCTGGCGGCCACCGTCGCCGCGGCGCTCGCCCGCCACCTGCCCGCGGGCGGCCGCGTCGTCGTACCGCCCGGCCTCTCCTTCGAGGTGTCCGGTGCGGTCGAGGACTCCGGCCTGACGGCGCTGGAGCTCGACGAGGTCGACGCCGTCGTCACCGAGGCGGCCGTCGGGATCGCCGAGACCGGCACGATCGTCCTCGACCACGGCCCCGGTCAGGGGCGCCGCGCGCTCACGCTGGTCCCGGACCGGCACGTCTGCGTGGTCCGCGCCGACCAGGTGGTCACCGACGTGCCCGACGCGCTCGCGCGGCTGGACCCGGCCCGCCCGCTGACCTGGATCAGCGGGCCGTCGGCGACCAGCGACATCGAGCTCGACCGGGTCGAGGGCGTCCACGGGCCCCGCACCCTCCACGTCGTGGTGGTCGCCGCCGGCTGACCGGTCGGCGTGCCGATCCGCGGCGGCGAGGGTTTGCCCCGCATCGTCGCTACGGTGGCCCCTGCCCCTCGACCGGGGCAGGAACGCGAGGAGGTGCCGTGGGGGACAGTCCCGCCCCGTTCGGTGCCCGCGTGCTCGGCCCGTCGCACCAGTCGCCGCGCCAGCTCCGGCTGCGGGTGCAGGTGCTGCTCACCGTCATGCTGGTCTCCACGAACGTCGTGGCCGCCGGCATCGTCTTCGTCATCAGCTTCTTCGTCATCCCGAGCCCGACGCCGACGACGGCGACGCTGGTGTCGCTGGCGATCGCCGTCCCGACGTACGTCGCCGTGGCGGTGGTCATCGGCGTCGTCGTCGGCACCCGGCTCAGCCTCCGCGCGCTGCGCTGGGCGATGGAGGACCGTGACCCCGAGCGCGAGCAACGGCTGACCGCCCTGCGGGTGCCCGTGCGGCTGACCGTGCTGCAGGGCTTGCTGTGGCTCGCCGCGGTGCTGCTCTTCGGGACGCTGGCCGTGGTCCTCCAGCCGGAGCGGACGCTGGGGACGGTGGTGACCGTCGCGATCGCCGGCCTCGTCGCGTGCGGGATCGCCTTCCTCTTCGCCGAGTTCACGCTCCGGCCGGTGGCCGCCCGCGCGCTCGCCGACCTCCCGGTGCGGGAGCGGCCCCGCGGCGCCGGCGTCGGCGGCCGGATGGTGATCTTCTGGTGCCTCGGCACGGGTGCGCCCGTCATCGGGCTGGGTGTGGCGGCCGTGCTGGCACTGGTCGGCGACGACATGACCCTCACCCGGCTGGCGGTGACCACGCTGGTCATCTGCGGCGTGGTCCTGGTCTTCGGGCTGCTCACCACCGTCCTCAACGCACGGTCGGTCGTGGCGCCGGTCGTCTCCGTGCGCGACGCGCTGCTCGACGTCGAGCGGGGCGACCTGGACCGGACCCTGGCCGTGTACGACGGCACGGAGCTGGGGTCGCTGCAGTCGGGGTTCAACTCGATGGCCCGCGGGTTGCGCGAGCGCGAGCACCTGCGCGACCTCTTCGGCCGGCACGT
Organism: Nocardioides ureilyticus; assembly: GCF_051280745.1. NCBI lineage: Bacteria > Bacillati > Actinomycetota > Actinomycetes > Propionibacteriales > Nocardioidaceae > Nocardioides > Nocardioides ureilyticus. Next base: position 119,152 of record NZ_JBNCOG010000006.1, read on the forward strand.
GGGCCACGAGGTGGCCGCGGCGGCGGCCGCCGGGCAGGCCGAGCTCGGCGGGGAGGTCCGGGTCGTCTCGGTGCTCTTCGTCGACCTGGTCGGCTCCACGACGTACGCCACCGAGCACGACCCGGCGCAGGTCGTCGGCGTCCTCAACCGGTTCTTCGGCGTCGTGGTCGACGAGGTGGACCGGCACGGCGGGCTGGTCAACAAGTTCATCGGCGACGCGGTGCTGGCCATCTTCGGTGCTCCGGTGGACCACCCGGACCACGCGACCGCGGCGCTCCGGGCGGCGCGGACGATGGCTGCGCGGCTGGCCGAGGAGGTCCCGGAGATCGGCGCCGGCATCGGCGTCGCGACGGGCGAGGCCGTCGCCGGGAACGTCGGCAGCCGGAGCCGCTTCGAGTACACGGTGATCGGCGACGCGGTGAACACCGCAGCGCGGCTCACCGACCTGGCGAAGCGGGAGCCCGGCTGCGTGTTGGCCACGCTGGCCAGCGTCGAGGCCGCCGACGTGGACGAGGCGGCCCGGTGGCGTCGGCACGGCTCCTCGGTGCTGCGGGGCCGCACCTCCGCCACGGAGACCGCGGTTCCCTCCGACGGCTGAGGCGCCGGTCGACAGGCTCGGGGGCGGCGCTCAGCGCGCCAGCGGCACGGCGACGGCCGGTCCCGGGCCGAGCAGTCCTTCCTTGCGGGCGACCACCACCGCGGCGGCGATGGTCGCCGCCACGGCCAGCGCGTTCACCGAGGGCGCCGAGACGCTCTTGACCAGCACGAACGTCTCCAGGGTCTGCGAGCGCAGCAGCCACAGGGTGACGAGCGCCTTGCCCAGGCCGACGGTGCCCCACAGGAGCGTGAGCCGCCAGAAGAGGCGCCGCATCCGCGGGCGGAGCGAGAGCTCCTCGTCGAGCGGGTAGAAGTCGCCGGCGAGCCGGGCGACGATCGGGCGGGTCGTGGCGAGCGACACCAGGAACACGGCCGCGATCAACCCGTCGCTGATGATCGGCTGCAGGAAGTACAGGTACGTGCTGTCCGTGGCCAGCGCGATGGCGGTGCGCCCGGTCATCACGACCGCCGTCAGGATCAGCAGCCCGGACGTCCGGTGGCCGCGGAGGGCGCGCCACAGCAGGGCGCCGTAGGACCAGCCGAGCGCCACGAACATGGCGGTCCAGATGTCGGCCAGCCGGAAGCAGGCGTAGAAGAGGCACGCCGGTGCCACGCAGGCGACCAGCAGGCTGCTCGACACCCGCCGGAGGACCGTCGACAGCCGCGGACGCTCAGCCGGTGCAGGCGCCCGGTCCGTCGCGGTGGCGGCGGGAGGGGAGAGGTGCGGCATGAGGGCCCGTCTGAGGGGCAGCGCCACCTCGGGTCGGTCGGCGCGGGCGGATGGCGCCCGTGCGCCGTCGCGGGTCCCGCGCCACCACCAGTCTAGACCGGGGCTGGGCGCGCCGCCGGTCGTTCGCCGGAACAGAAGCCGTGCCACGCCGGTTGGAGCGGGCATGAAGAACATCGGGTTCCTCTCCTTCGGCCACTGGACGCCCTCGCCGCAGTCGCAGACCCGCTCGGCGTCCGACGCGCTGCTGCAGTCGGTGGAGCTGGCCGTCGCCGCCGAGGAGCTCGGCGTCGACGGGGCGTACTTCCGGGTGCACCACTTCGCCCGCCAGCTGGCCTCGCCATTTCCCCTGCTCGCGGCGATCGGCGCGAGGACCAGCCGGATCGAGATCGGCACCGGCGTCATCGACATGCGGTACGAGAACCCGCTCTACATGGCCGAGGACGCCGGCTCCGCCGACCTGATCTCGGGTGGACGCCTCCAGCTGGGGATCAGCCGAGGCTCACCGGAGCAGGTCGTGGACGGCTTCCGCTACTTCGGCTACGAGCCTCCGGAGGGCATGGACCACGCGGACATGGCTCGCCGGCACACCGAGGTCTTCCTCCAGGTCATCGAGGGGGAGGGGTTCGCGGAGCCGAACCCGCGCCCGATGTTCCCCAACCCGCCGGGCCTGCTCCGGGTCGAGCCGTACTCACCGGGCCTGCGCGACCGGATCTGGTGGGGCGCCGGCTCCCGGGCCACCGCCGAGTGGACCGCGCGGCAGGGCATGAACCTGATGAGCTCGACGCTGCTCACCGAGGACACCGGCGTGCCCTTCCACAGGCTCCAGGCCGAGCAGGTGCAGCGGTTCCGGGACGCCTGGACCGAGGCAGGCCACGAGCGCGAGCCCCGGGTCTCGGTCAGCCGCAGCATCTTCCCGATCGTGAACGACCAGGACCGGGCCTACTTCGGCCACGAGGGCCGCAGCCAGGACCAGGTCGGGATGCTGGACGGCGGCCCCGCCCGGTTCGGCAAGACCTATGCCGGCGAGCCGGACCAGCTGGTCCGGGAGCTCGCCGAGGACGAGGCGGTCGCCGCGGCGGACACCGTGCTGCTCACGGTCCCGAACCAGCTGGGCGTCGAGTACAACGCCCACGTGCTGCAGGCGGTCGTCGAGCACGTCGCGCCGGCGCTGGGCTGGCGCTGAGCTGCTCCCGGCGAGGTAGGAGCGGTCAGAGGCGGGTGATGAACCGGGCGAGCTCGCGCCGCAGCCGGATCGGCGCCGCCCAGCCGATCGCGGGACGGGCTCGCGCGCCGGGGAGCGCCTGGGTCGTCGGTCGCCGGCCGTGGACCCGGATGAAGTGGTGCACCGAGGCCCGGTCGTCAGCGGCGGCGGTGCCGGTGGTGGGACGGAAGTCGGGGGTCCGCCGCATGGAGTGCTCCTCGGGGGTCGGTGACGCCGCCCATGGGCGTCACCCGTCCCGGTGACCGCACGGTTCTCGACGGACCCGCACCCGAAGGGGTGAAGTCGTGAGCCTCCCTCGCGGGCCGACCGGACGGCTCAGATGCCGAGGGTCGCGGCCGAGAGGCCCAGGAGGCCGCCGGTGACGAGGGACGCCGCGAGCGGGGCGAACATCGGTGGCCCGAGCTGTCCGCCTCGGTACCGCCACTCGTACGCCGCACCGAAGCCCCAGGAGGCGGCGCCGAGGACCACGACGAGGCCGGAGAGGTCGTCGACGCCACCCCACTCACCGCGCGCGGCTCCTCGTCCCAGGTAGAACGCCGCGAACCCGAGGGCGAGGCCCACTCCGATGAATCCCATGGGAGCGAGGTCCGGAGAGTCCTCCCACTTCCTCGCTGCGGCCACGACGATGACGCCGACGTGGAGGACGAGCAGAGCGATCCCGAGGAAGCTGGCGCCGATCGCGAGACCGGCGAGGACGTCTGCCACCGGACGACCGTACCGCCCGGTGACGCCTGCTGTGGCGTCACCGGGCGGTACGTGGAGCGGCGACCGGCAGTCGTCAGCGGACCGTGACGACGTACCGCTTCGAGGTTGACGGCTTCACGCCCGAGGTGCCGCCGAACTTGGCGACGAGAACGTGCTTGCCCCGGGCCAGCTTGGGCAGGGCGACGGTGGCCCTGCCGGCGCTGTTGACGGTGCCGGTGCCGAGGCGGCGGCCCTTGTCGGTGATGACGACCTTCCCGCCGGCCACCGGGTTGTCGGCGCCCACGGTCACGATGGCCTTGCCGGGCCGCTTGGAGCTGACCGCGAACTTCGCGGTGGTGTGCGAGGCCATCTTGGTGGTGGCGTCGCCGCCGGCGAAGAGGGCGACGTACGGCGTGACGTACTGCTTGTCGCCGCCGTGGCCCCCGACGGTGAAGGCGACCTGGAAGTGGTCGCCGGCCTGGCCGATGGGGCAGGGGGCGGTGCCCTCGCGGCGGCTCTGGCACTCGGGCTGCTGGGTGGCGGGGCCCTTGAGGGTGCGGGTGGCCTTGACGGGGAACTGGAACTCCAGGATGTCGCCCTGGCGCAGGGTGAAGGGGCTGAAGTCGGCGTTGCCCATCAGGATGCCGCCGTTGGCGCCCCGGTCGAAGGCGAGCTCGTCGGTGCCCAGCTCCTGGTCCTCGCCGGCCTCGGTGAGGTCCCAGCGGACGTCCTCGTCGACGAACTCGACGCCGCGGGGGACCATGATCTCCGGCAGGACCGCGACCTTGCCGCTGCAGGGCAGGCCGACCAGCCCGATGTAGCCGCGGAGGTAGAACTTCTCCCCGACCTTCGGGACCCGGTCGTCGGAGGAGGACCAGCCGACGTTGGCGCTGACGCCGGTCGAGGGACCGCTGGTGATGCAGTCGATGATGGCGTCCTCGTCGTGCTTGCCGTCCTGCCACTCGCCGGTCGCCGCTGCATGGGCGGCGCCGGACAGGCCGGCGATCGCCGTGGTGATCGCGAGGGCGGTCGAGGCGAGGAGGCCGGTACGCCGCTGACGGCCGCTGCGGGTGGTCCGGGTGGTGGTGGTGCGGAGGGGGATCATCTCGGTCAGCTCTCTGTGTGTCGTGCGTGTCGAGATGAACCCTGCTGGTCCCGATGTCCCGTCCGGTAGGGACACAGGAACCCCCTCGGTCCCGTCCTCGGTCCCGTTCTCGGTCCCGTCGTCGGTGGTGCCCGGTGGCCCCGGTAGCCCCGGCGGCTCAGTCGCGCGCGGTCGTCGCCGGAGCGCCGTAGAGCAGGTCGGCGTACTCCCGGTGCCTGGCGATCCACCCCTTGATGAACGGACACAGGGGCAGGACGCGCCGGACGCCGCCGGCGCGGACGTCGTCCAGCGCGAACCGGGCGATCGTCGACCCCACGCCCTGCCCCTCGTAGCGGCGGGGGACCTCGGTGTGCGTGAAGACGATGATCTCGTCGGTCAGCTGGTACTCCGCGAACCCGGCGAGCTCACCGTCGATCCACGCCTCGTAACGGCTCTTCGCAGAGTTGTGCACGGTCTCGACCTGGCTCATGGACGGAATGTAGCGAGCAGCGCGCAGGCGCGCAGGGCTCGCTCGACGACGCGCCGTCGAGCGGTGCCACCGCGGTGGCGCGTCCCACCCTCGCCCCTCACCGGGACGCGTCGGACGCCGAAGGGCCCGGCAGATGAAGCGCCGTCGGTCCGGTCGGCCAGTAGGAGACGGCCGGCGCTTCTGAGCGGTGAGGTGGGGGCTTCGGGTCACCGGGCAAGAGCAGCCATCGCAACCCGCGCGCGAAAGCGGCGGATCGACGCCCTCCATTGGAGGACTTCCGGGCGTACTGAGAACCCGGGTGAAGCAGCGGCGTCCCGGCACGCGACACACCGTCCTGATTCGTTCGGCCACCGAGGCCGGCCCACACGGTGCCGCCGCGCTTGAGGACGTCTCCACCGCCCAGCGTCCCCAGCGCCTCGATCCGCACGATCCGGTAACCGAGGCCGCGCAGCGTCTCCTCGGTTCGTGCCGTCTCGGGCTTTCGTTCGTCCGCGCCGGGGCGAGAGATGACCGCGAGATCGCCGTACACGACCACTGTGTCCTCGACGAACACCGAGTCCGGGCACGCGAGAGCCGGTGGAACCTCGATGGTTTCCCACCCCTCGACGCGCAAAGCGGCCACGTAGCCATCCCGCTGCTACTGCGCTAGGTCGACGTCGACCGGGACCCTTTCGATGTGGGTGAGCAGACCCTTGTCGAGGCGAGGACTGGGACGGCGGACCAGAGCGCGGCGGTTCACGGTGGGTCTTTCGGTGGTAGGTCAGATCGGCGACGTATCGAGAGATGTCCCGACGACATCGGTGAAGGCACGGACCGTCTGGCGACAGACCACGCGCATCCGGTCCGCGGTCATGCTGCGCGACCCGGCGAGGACCTGCAGCGCCAAGCCGTCGACCATGCCGATCAAAGCGTTCGCAACGACGACCGGATCCTCGGCACGGAACTGTCCGGCAACCTGGCCGTCACGGATGACGCCCGCGATGATCCGACGCCATTCCCCGTACACGTGCTCGTTCAACTCCTGCAGCTCGGTGTCGTGCATGGCCTCGACCCACAACTCCGCCCACACACGCCATGCCTTCACCGTCTCCTCAGCCACCGGCAGGTAGGAGTCCAAGAACAGGCCCAAACGCTGCCGGGGATCATCAGCCGCCTCGAGCAGGTGCCGACGCCGTTCCAGCGACCTGGTGAAGTTCCACTCGAACGCGGCCCGCATCAGAGCGGTCTTGGTGTCGAAGTAGTAGTGAACGGTTCCGGTGCTAGTACCGGCCCGCTTGGCGACGTCAGCTACGCGGAGCGACTTGAAGCCCATCTCCGAGACAACATCACAGGCAGCGGCAAGGATCTGCTCGCGTCGCTCAACTTGCACGCTGGTCCGTGGCATCGCCACCTCCTAGGTCTACGTCGCATCCTCGCCGCGAATGACGCGTCAGTCAACGCTGGCTAAGAAGTCGACCGCCAGAGGAGTACGCCCGGCCATCTCCCGCAGGGTTCGGAGAACGATCGGTCGGGACGGGTTGGCCGGCGACCCCGGCACTGACTGGTGATCGCCCATGTCGACACGTTCCGCGCCATCCCAGTGAGACGCTTGACACAGATGTGATCCGGGTCGCACGATGTGGGAGATAACTGACGGACCAGTCAAACGAAGGACACGCGATGCGACAGTTCAACCGGACGAAGATCGTTGCACTGACCAGCGCCGTGGCGCTGAGCGCGGCAGCTTGCGGTGGAGGTAGCGAGTCGTCGGGTGCCGACGCTGAGTCGCTGACCGTGACGATGTGGGGCGGCGGCGCGCAGGAGGCGCACGTCGCGTCCTACGTGACTCCCTGGGCGGAGGAGGAGGGCGTCGAGATCCGCGAGGACCAGCCCACCGACTACGCCAAGCTGCGCGCGCAGGTCGAGTCCGGGAACGTCTCCTGGGGCGTCGTCGAGGTCGAGCCGAACTTCGCGGTGACCGCGTGCGAGGACGGGCTCCTCGAGCCCATCGACACCGACGTTGTCGACACCTCCGTGCTCGACCAGGAGTTCGTCTCCGAGTGCGCCATCCCGATGCTCCAGTACGCGTTCAACATCGCCTACAACACCGACGCCTTCCCCGAGGACCACCCCACGACGTGGGAGGAGTTCTTCGACACCGAGCAGTTCCCCGGCAAGCGCGGCTTCTGGAAGTACGCCACCGGCGGGATCTTCGAGGCCGCACTGCTGGCCGACGGCGTCGCGCCCGAGAACCTGTACCCCCTCGACATCGACCGCGCGTTCGCCAAGCTCGACACGATCAAGGACGACCTCGTCTTCTACGACACCGGTGACCAGCAGGTCCAGCTCCTCGCCAGCGGCGAGGCGCCCCTGGTCCAGGCATGGAACGGACGCATCAGGCAGGCCGCGAAGGCCGGTGAGCCGGTCGCGAACGAGTACAACCAGCACCTGCTCTCCTACGACACCTTCGTGATCCCGAAGGGCTACGACAACACCGAGCTCGCCCAGCAGTTCCTCGGCCACTTCGTCACCGACCTGGAAGGACAGGCCGAAGACGCCCGGACCAGCGGGTACGCGCCGGTCAACGACGAGGCACTTGAGCTGATCGAGCCCGACGTTGCCAGCGAGCTGCCTACCTCGCCGGAGAACACCGAGCTGCGCGCGACGGCCATCGACTACGGCTACTGGGCGGAGAACTACGACGAGGTCTCCGAGCGGTTCAACCAGTGGCTGGCGCAGTGACCTCAGCGGCTGAAGCTGGCGCGCACGTCGACCAGCCGGCCGCTACCGGGAACCCCCACGGCGGCTCCACGCCGTCGCGGGAGGCCAAGCGTCGCCGCGGGCTCGCCGGCCTGGCCGACGCTTGGGGCGTGCTGGCTCTGCCGGTGGCATTCTACCTGCTGTTGGTCATCGTCGTGCCGCTGGCGATCATCTTCGCCCGCAGCTTCACCGACCCGACCCTTGGCATCCAGAACTACCGCGACTTCTTCTCCAACAGCATCTACACCGACGTTCTCGTCAACACCTTCGTCACCGCGTTCACGGTGACCCTGGTGACCCTGGCGATCGGCTATCCGTACGCGTACCTCATGGTCATCGCGCCGGCCTTCTGGCGGAAGGTGCTCCTCGTGGTCGTCCTGGTCCCGTTCTGGACCAGCCTGCTCGTCCGTTCCTTCGCGCTCGTGCTGCTGCTTCGCGACACCGGCGTCGTCAACGAGACGTTGCAGACGTGGGGCCTGACCGAGGCGCCGATCACGCTCGTGCGCAACTTCACCGGCGTGCTCATCGGCATGGTGCAGGTGATGCTGCCGTTCATGGTGCTGCCGCTGTACGCAGCGATGTCCGGCGTGGACCGCCGGCTCCTCCAGGCGGCTGAAGGCATGGGTGCGCGACCGGCCTTCGCCTTCTGGCGGATCTTCGTGCCCCTGACCGGAGCAGGCGTGGCCGCCGGGTCGCTCCTGGTCTTCATCCAGTCCCTCGGCTTCTACATCACCCCGGCACTTCTGGGCGGACCCAAGGACGTGATGCTCGGTGAGCTCATCGTCCAGCAGGTCAGCACGATCTTGAACTGGGGCTTCGCTGCCGCTCTCGCCGCCGTACTGCTGGTCACGACGATGCTCTTGCTCGCCATCGCCAGCCGCTTCGTCGATGTCGGCAAGATGTTCTGGAAGGACGCCCGATGACACGCATCCTCACGCGCCTCGGTCTGACCGTCATGGCCGTGCTGGTCGGACTCATGCTGCTCGCCCCGATCCTGGTCATCGTCCCGATGTCGTTCTCCGACAGCGCCTACCTCGCCTTCCCGGTCGAGGACTGGTCGACCCGCTGGTACCAGAACTTCTTCGAGGACCCGTCCTGGCGCGAGAGCACCTTCGCCAGCCTGCGTGTCGCTGTACTGGTGACCCTGTGCGCGGTGGTGCTTGGCACGGCAGCCGCGCTGGGCCTGGTCCGCGGCCATGTGCGGTGGAAGAACCTGATCGCCGGCCTCGTCGTCGCTCCGCTGATCGTGCCGTACGTGATCGTCGGTCTCGCCGTGTACGCCGTCGCCCTCGAGGTAGGGCTGACGGAGTCGACGCTGGGCTTCGTCATGGTGCACACCGCACTCGCGGTGCCCTACGTCGTGGTGAACGTTGCAGCCGCACTCGCCACCTACGACCAGAGCCTCGAGCACGCGTCGATGAGCCTCGGGGCGAACCCGGTCACGACCTTCCGCCTCGTGACACTGCCGATCATCGCTCCAAGCGTCGGGGCCGGCGCACTGTTCGCGTTCATCACCAGCTGGGACGAAGTGGTGGTCAGCCTCTTCCTCTCCGGCCCCTCCATGACGACGCTGCCGGTTCAGATGTGGTCCGGCGTGCGGGTGCAGATCGACCCCACCGTCGCAGCCGTCTCCAGCCTCCTCCTTCTCGTCACCATCGCGACCTTCATCCTCGTCGGCCTCGCCCGACTCATCAACAGCCGCCGGCTCAAGCGCCTGGCACGTGCGCAGGGGAGCAACGCATGACCACCACGAACACCCAGACCGTCGGCGCCGGCATCCGTGTCGCCGGAGTCGTCAAGAAGTACAAGGACTCCACCGCCCTGGATGGTGTCAACCTCGACATCGAGCCCGGCGAGTTCATCACCCTCCTGGGATCCAGCGGGTCGGGGAAGTCGACGTTGCTCAACATCATCGCCGGCTTCACCTCCTCCACCGCTGGGTCGGTCGAGGTCGATGGCGTCGACATCACCAACGTCCCGCCCCACAAGCGTGGGCTCGGCATGGTGTTCCAGCACTACGCGCTGTTCCCTCACATGTCGGTCTTCGACAACGTCGCCTTCCCGCTGCGCCGCCGCAAGGTCGCCAAGGACGAAATCGCGACCAGCGTCCGGGAGGCCCTCGAGATCGTCCAGCTCGGACACCTCGCCACGCGCATGCCCTCCCAGCTCTCCGGCGGGCAGCAGCAGCGTGTCGCGCTGGCGCGGGCGATCGTGTTCCGCCCCAAGGTGCTGCTCATGGACGAGCCGCTCGGCGCGCTCGACAAGCGTCTTCGTGAGCAGTTGCAGCTGGAGATCAAACGCCTCCATCGCGACCTGGGCATCACGTTCGTCTTCGTCACCCACGATCAGGAAGAGGCGCTGGCGATGTCGGACCGCATCGCACTGCTGCGCCAGGGTCGCATCGTGCAGATCGGCACTCCCGAGGAGCTCTACGAACGCCCGAGCGGCATGTACACCGCTGAGTTCCTCGGCGACTCGAACATCTTCGCCGGGATTGTGACTGCCGGTTCCCTCGCCTACGCGGACGGAACTCAGCTCGAGGTGGCCGGCGGCTGCCCCGACGGGCCCTGCTCGGTGATGGTGCGGCCCGAACACACCCGGGTCAGCCCCCGTGGCACCGCACTCGACCCTGGCAACAACGTCCTCGACGGTGTCGTTCGCGAGGTCGTCTACCTCGGCAGCGAGCGCAGGGCCGAGGTGATCCTCAACGACGGTCGCGCAGTCCTGGCTCGCATGCCTGTCGGGCTCAACGAGCCGGTCATCCAGCCGCGCCAGGAAGTCGTCGTCTCCTGGCGAGCCGAGCACGGGCTCGTTCTACCCGACGAGCGAGCTGCCGTCTGACCCCACCACTTCGCCCACCCGCAGCCCCTTCCCGCTCACCTGACATCCACGGCCCGACGGGCCGACTCACAAGCCCCCTGCCATCCGGAAGCAGGTTGGCTCCACCGGGCACGCCCGCCGCATGCCCCGCGAAGAGGAGACTCACCATGGCCCGACCCATCCGCGACCCCCGCGAGCTGACCGACGAGCAGACCGAGTTCATCCGGTTGGCACGCGACTTCGCCCAGCGCGAGATCCGTCCGCGCGCCGAGGAGGTCTCCGAGGCCGACACCGAGTCGCCCCTCGACCTGTGGAAGTCGGCCTCGCAGATCGGCATCTCCCAGCTGATGCTGCCCGAGGAGTACGGCGGCGGCGGGATCACCGACCTGGTCACCCAGACCCTCGTCCAGCAGGAGCTCGCCTACGGTGACATCTCCATCGGTGCGTTCCTCACCTCCAACGGCTTCTTCAGCGCCCCCATCGAGGCGCTCGGCAGCGAGGAGCAGAAGAAGCACTGGCTCGGGCTCCTGTGCTCCGACACGCCCCCGATCACGGCGCTGGCCACCACCGAGCCGGGTACGGGCTCCGACGCGGCGAGCCTGCAGACTCGTGCACGCCGCGAGGGCGACCACTACGTCCTCAACGGTCAGAAGACGTGGATCTCCAACGCTCCTTACGCCGAGTACTTCATCGTCTTCGCAACGGTCGACCCGACGCTGCGCTCGCGCGGCATCACCGCGTTCGTCGTCCCCCGCGACACCGACGGACTCGAGATCGGCAAGCCGATGCGCAAGATGGGCCAGCGCGGCATTGTCAACGCCGAGGTGTTCCTCGACAACGTGCGCGTCCCGGTCGAAAACCGGCTCGGTGAGGAGGGTCAGGGCTTCTACGGGATGATGGGCACCTTCGACGCCTCCCGGATCCTCATCGCCGCCTCCGCGACCGGCCTGGCGCGCGCCGCGCTCGACGCCAGCATCGAGTACGCCCAGACCCGCGAACAGTTCGGCACCCCGATCATCAACCACCAGGCGGTCGCGTTCCGCCTCGCCGACATGGCCACGCGCGTCGACATCTCCCACCTGGTCACCATGCGCGCCGCCGGGCTCTACGACCAGGGACTCACCGTGACCGAGGAGGCGGCGACCGCCAAGCTCGTCGCCTCGGAGAACGCCTCCTGGGTCACCAGCGCTGCCATCGCCACGCACGGTGGCTGGGGCTACTCCCGCGAGTTCCCGGTCGAGCGTTGGATGCGCGACGCCAAGCTGGAGGAGATCGAGGAAGGCACCTCGGACATCCAGCGGCTCATCATCTCGCGCAGCCTTGCCCGGGGCGCGAAGTGACCCCAGCTGCGGTCTCCGACGCGGTGGGACTGGCCGACCTCAGCGCCTTCGGTGACCCCGAAGCGGTCACGGTGGTCGGCGCCTCCGCGGACCCGGCCAAGTGGGGTTACTGGCTGGCTCGCGGCGCCGCGGCCGGCGCCCACCGACGCGCGGTGCACCTGGTCAACCGGCGCGGTGTCCCCATCGAAGGGCGCCCGACGGTCACGGCACTGGCCGATATCGACGGACCCCTAGGCCTGGTGGTCCTCTGCGTCCCGCCGGCCGACGTTCCTGCGGTCGTTCATGAGGCGCTCGACCGAGGCGCCAAGGGGTTCCTCGGCATCACCGCAGGCCTGAACCGTGCTCTCGGGCCGAACGCGGAAGCCGAGCTCGCCTCGACCATCAGGGCCAAGGGTGCGCGACTGGTGGGCCCGAACTGCCTCGGGATCTACGACGCGAGCAGCGAGCTCCAGCTGGCCTGGGGCGAGTTCACGCCCGGCCAGCTCGGCATCATCTCCCAGAGCGGCCAACTGGGTTCCGAGCTTGCGAACCTGGCTGCGGACCGCGGACTGGGGGTGTCCCGCTTCGTGTCGGTCGGTAACCAGGCAGACGTCACCGCGGCCGAAGCGTTGGCTGACCTGGTAGACCACCAGGACACGGCTGTGGTCGCCTTGTACGTCGAGAGCTTCGTCGACGGCCGCCTGATGATCGAGACTCTTCAGCGGCTGAGAGCCGCTGGGAAGCACACGTTGTTGTTGACGGTGGGGGCGAGCGACGCCAGCCAGACTGCGGCCGCCTCGCACACCGGGTCGATGACCTCCTCCCTTGACGTGGTCGACGCTGCTTGTCGCGCAGCCGGCGTCCTGCGCGTCGACACGCCTGCGCAGCTCATCGAGACCGCCCAGATGCTCGTCGATGCCCCTGCCTCACCCGGTCCTCGGACCGCGATCGTCGGCGACAGCGGCGGCCAGGGTGCGATCGCAGCGGACGTCCTGACCCGCGCGGGACTGACCATCGCCCCGTTCGCAGCACAGCAGCAGGCCGCTCTCGCTGCGCTCCTGCCTCCGGACGCAGGGGTGGCCAATCCGGTCGACCTTGCAGGCGCCGGTGAGGCTGACCTCAGGGTCTACGCCGAGATCGTCGAGACCCTGCTGGCAGATGACGATGTCGACGCGGTGACGTTGACCGGCTACTTCGGCAGCTACGGCTTCCACACCCCGACGCTCCAGTCGGTGGAGTCGGAGGTCGCCCTCCGTATCGCGCATGCCTCGCAGAAGCACCGCAAGCCGGTTGCCCTGCACAGCATGTGCCGCAGCTCGCGGACCATCGACCTGGTTCGCGAGGCCGGGGTGCCGACCTATCACCACATCGAGGACGCCGCTCTCGCTCTGGCAGGCGGCGCCCGACTGGCCAGCGAACGTGGCCGGAACCTCGCCGCGGGCGACTCGACTCCGCGCACTGCGCCGGCTGACGGATACCTTGCTGCGCGCGAGGTGCTCCAGTCGGTTGGCGTCTCCTTCCCCGAGGTGTGCGGCGTCACCAGCGAAGCAGAACTCATCGCAGCGATGCGGCAGCTCCCCGGCCCGTGGGTACTCAAGGCCGACTGGATCGCCCACAAGACCGAGGTCGGTGCGGTAGCCGTGGGCTTGACGACCGAAGCAGCCGCGTGCGAGGCGCTGGAGCGGATGCTCAGCACCGTCGGGCCAGGAACCTACGTGCTCGAGCGGATGGACACCCGCCCTGACGTCGTCGAAGTCATTGTCGGAGCTAGACGTGACCCCGTCTTCGGGCCGGTCATCCTCGTCGGAGCCGGCGGCGTGCAAGCTGAGTTGCTTCGCGACAACGCCCTCGAGCTGGGCCCAGTCGACACCGAGACCGCACGGCAGATGCTGCAACGACTGCGGATGTTCCCGTTGCTGACCGGGTGGCGCGGCAAGCCAGCGACCGACATCGACGCGCTGGCCGAGATGGTCGCAGGTGTCTCCCAGCTCATGGCGGCCGCAACCGACTGCGCCGACATCGAGGTCAACCCCGTGCGGGTGGGACCGACGGGCGTCCTGGCCGTCGACGCTCTCATCACCACCACATCCACGTCGAGCGTCGCCTCGACGACCACTGAGGCCGTCACAAGCGAGGAGAGCAGATGAGCACCACACGTGAGGACTTCACCGGCAAGGTCGCCCTCATCACCGGAGGCGGATCCGGCATCGGCCGCGGCATCGCGATGGAGTACGCCGCCGGCGGCGGCACCGCGGTCGTCCTCGGCCGGCGCCCCGACCCGCTGAACGAGACCGTGCAACTCATCGAGGCCGCCGGTGGAAAGGCCGCGGCCGTCACCTGCGACGTGCGCGACGCCGACGCTGTCACCGCCGTCGTCGACGGCGTGGTCGAGCAGCACGGACGGCTGGACTCCCTCGTCAACAACGCCGCCGGCAACTTCGTGGTCCCCGGCAAGGACCTCTCGCCGAACGGGTGGCGCGCGGTGATCGACATCGTCCTCAACGGCACGTTCTTCTGCACGCGCGCAGCGGCCCAGCACATGCTCGCGGCCGGAAGTGGCTCGATCCTGAACGTCATTGCGACCTACGCGTGGCACGGACACCCAGGCACCGTCCACAGCGCCGCCGCCAAGGCCGGCGTCCTGGCGATGACCCGCACCCTGGCGGTCGAGTGGGCGCCAGACGGCGTCCGCATCAACTGCATCGCACCCGGACCCACCGAGACCGCAGGAGCCGGAGCGGCGCTGTGGGCCACCGACGCCGAGCGCGCCAGCGTCATGGCCAGCGTGCCGGCGAACCGTTTCACAACCCCTGAGGAGCTGGCTGGACCAGCCACCTTCCTGTTGTCCGACCGCGCCCACTACATCACCGGCGACGTCCTCACCGTCGACGGCGGCCAGTGGCTTGGCAAGCAGATCTACGGAGACTCCCTGCGATGAACCAGACGAACCCCAGCACCCACGTAGCCGCCTCCGAAAAGCCCCGAACCGGCGGCGAGGCCCTCGTGGCGGCCCTCGCCGACCACGGCGTCGAGCAGATCTTCGGCATCCCCGGCACCCACAACCTGGCCGTCTACGCGCACCTGTCCAGCTACGGCATCAAGCACTTCTCCCCGCGGCACGAGCAGGGTGCCGGCTACGCCGCCGACGGCTACGCCCGCCACTCCGGTCGCGTGGGCGTCTGCCTGACCACCTCCGGCCCGGCGATCCTGAATGCTGCCGCCGCCGCAGCGCAGGCCTACTCCGACTCGGTGCCGGTCCTCTTCATCTCCCCGGGCCTGCCGCTGCAGCACCCCGGACGCGGCAACGGCTACCTGCACGAAATCAAGGACCAGAGCCGGGCGATGGACAGCGTCGTCGCCTACAGCCACCGGGTGACCAGTGTTGAGGAGATCCCGCTAGCCGTTGCACAGGCGTTCGGCGCGATGACCAACGGCCGTCCCCGACCCGTGCACCTGGAGATCCCGCTGGACCTGCTCGACGTCGAAGCCGTCGCACCCGCGGTCGCGCCGGTTCCCCTGCAGCCAGCCGCGCCCGCCCAACGGCTGGTCCAGGACGCTGCCCGCCTCCTCGCCGAGGCCACGAAGCCCGGCATCGTTGTCGGCGGCGGTGCCCGACACGCGGTCCAAGAGCTGACCCGCCTCGCCGACGTGCTGGGCGCGCCGGTCATCACCACCGCCAACGGCAAGGGCGTTCTACCCGCCGGCCACCCGCTCTCCCTTGGCGCCGGCGTGCACCACCCCGCGGCCGCGGACTTCGCCGCCGGATGCGACGTCCTCCTCGCGGTCGGCACCGAGCTCGCACCCTCGGACTTCTGGATCGGACCGCTGAAGGCCCACGGCCAGCTCGTGCGCATCGACGTCGACCCTCAGCAGATCATCACCAACGCTCTGCCCGACGTCGCGCTCGTCTGCGACGCCGCAGTCGGACTGAAAGAGCTGTCCGAGGCGGTCAGCGGCGCGAACGACACGGCAGCCGCGGACGGCCACCAGCGGGCAGCGACGTGGCGCGAGCGCGTGCAGGAAGACGCCCGAAACGAGGGTCGCCGCTACCTCGACATCGTCGAGGGCATGGCTGCCGCGCTCGGGGAGAACGGCGTCGTCTCCGCCGACAGCGCGATGGCTTGCTACTACGGCGCGCTGTCCAACCTTCCCGGCCACCGGCCGGGTTCGTTCCTCTACCCGACCGGCGTCGGAACCCTCGGCTACGGCCTTCCGGCCGCGATCGGCGCGAAGCTGGCCGCACCGGACCGGCCCGTGATGGCGATGCACGGCGACGGGGGCCTGATGTTCTCGGTCGCCGAGCTGGCCGGCGCCGCCGAAGCGGGGCTCTCCCTGCCGGTGCTGGTGGTGGACAACGGCGGATACGGCGAGATCCGCGACGAGCAGGTTGCTCGAGGCGACCGTCCCCTGGGCGTGGACCTGGGTCGCCCCGACTTCGTCGGCCTCGCCCGCTCGCTGGGCTGCTACGGCCTTGAGGTTCCCCCCGATGGCAACCTCGCGGACGGTCTCGCCCAGGCGATCACCGACGCCTTCACAGTCGATCGCCCCACGTTGATCCTCGTCCGCGAGCCCCAGGCCGAAGGCGAGAACGAATGAGCGTGGCGGCCGTTGAGGACTTCCGCGACGCCGTCCACATTGACGGGCGGTGGATCTCGATCGGGAGCACTGTCGAGGTGGAGAACCCGGCAACCCAGCAGGTCATCGGCTCGGCCGCAAACGGGGGCGCGGTCGAGGTAAACCGGGCGGTCCGAGCTGCCCGTGCCGCATTCGCTACCTGGTCGCAGACCAGCCGTGCCGAGCGAGCTGACCACCTTGATGCACTGCTGCGGCAGCTGCGCACACGTCACGCACAGCTGGTGGCGACCACAGTGGCGGAGGTCGGCGCGCCGGTGCAGGTAGCCACCGAGGGCCACGTCGACCTCTCCCTGGAGATCTTGCAGTCCTACGTCGAACTGCTCCGGGAGCCTGAAGAACTCGAGCAGGTTGCCAACTCGCTCATCCTGCGTGAGCCGGCCGGCGTGGTCGGCTGCATCACCCCATGGAATGACCCGCTCTACCAGTTGATGATCAAGGTCGCCGCTGCCCTCGCGGCCGGATGCGCCGTGGTCGCCAAGCCGGCCGAGCTGACGCCACTGACAGCCCACCTGCTGCTCGACGCCGCCGTGGACGCAGGCCTGCCGGCCAGCGTCCTCAACCTCGTGCCCGGCTCGGGACGGGAGGTCGGTCAGGCGCTGGTCACCCACCCGGACGTCGACGTCATTTCCTTCACCGGATCCACGGCCGTGGGGTCGGCCATCGCCGCCACCGCGGCAGCGACGTTGAAGCGTGTGTCGTTGGAGCTGGGCGGAAAGTCGGCCAGCGTGGTCCTTCCGGACGCGGACCTGCGCGCCGCCGTCCGCGCGACCGTCGACTCAGCGACCTGCAACACCGGTCAGACCTGCAGCGCATGGACGCGTCTGCTGGTGCCTGCTGACCGTTACGAGGAGGCCGTGGCCGCGGCCGTGGAACGGGCAGGTGAGTTCGTGGTCGGTGACCCACTCGACCCGGCGACCGAAATTGGCCCCCTAGTGTCGGCGTTGCAACGTCAGCGGGTCACCGAATTCCTCCAGCGGGCTGAGAGAGAGGGAGCGGTCGTCGACGTCGCGGCCGGCCCTGAGTTGCCCGTCGGGCACTATTGCCGCCCGGCTGTGGTCTCTCACGCTGAACGCGACTCCGAGATCGCCCGCGAAGAAGTCTTCGGGCCCGTCCTCGTGGTCTTGGCTTACCACGGTGAGGACGACGCAGTCGCTGTCGCGAACGACACCGACTACGGTTTGGCCGGTGCCGTGTGGTCCGCCGATGAAGACCGCGCGCTCGCGTTCGCTCAGCGGATGCGGACCGGACAGGTCGACATCAACGGCGCCGCGTTCAACGTTCGCGCACCCTTCGGCGGCTACAAGCGGTCCGGATACGGCCGCGAGCTGGGTCGCCACGGACTGGACGAATTTACCGGGATCAAGGCCGTGCAGCGGTGAGCGAGGCAACGAGATCCGACCGCCCGCTCGCCGTCTACGCCGATCCCGGCGAGCTCGACCCGTTACCGGGCATCAAGCACCTTGCAGATGCCGGTTTCGCCGTACGAGTGGTTGGCAGCGACGCCCCCGAGGACATCGCCCAACAAGCACCTGATGCGACCGTCCTGCTGATCGGGTACACGCCGGTGGACGCGGACCTCCTGGCCCGCCTACCCCAGCTGCGGCTGATTTGCACCCAGTCCGCCGGCGTCGACACCGTCGATCTCCCGGCCGCTCGGGCGGCGGGCGTCCAGGTCGCGAACGTTCCCGGCGCAGCCACCGAGGAGGTGGCCACACACGCGTTCGCAATGATCGCGGGACTGCTGCGCGGACTGCCCTTCCTCGGCGACGAGGTTCGCGGCGGCGGATGGGACGCCACCGCCGTGCCCACCCACCGACTCTCCGAAGTCACCGTCGGGGTCTTCGGAATGGGGCGCATCGGGCGGCTGACCGCTCAGCTCTTGGTTCCGGTGGTCGGCAAGGTTGCGGCATACGACCCTTGGGCGCCCAGCTCGGCTTGGCCCGAGGGTGTCGAGCGCGTGGGCAGCCTCGAGGCCATCCTCGGCGACAGTCAGGTCCTCACGTTGCATGCCCCCCTCACCGAGGACACCCGCAACGTCATAGGTGCGGCCCAGCTGGCCGCGATGCCCGCGGGCAGCTACCTGGTCAACGTCGCCCGCGGGGAGCTGGTCGACTTCGACGCGCTCGTTGCGGCCCTTGACAGCGGCCACCTCACTGGCGCCGCCCTCGACGTGCTGCCCGTCGAGCCGCCGACCGACGAGCGTGTGCGCACCCACGACCGGTTGTGGGTGACCCCGCACGCCGGCTACCTCTCACCGGCCG
Source organism: Nocardioides ureilyticus (assembly GCF_051280745.1). NCBI lineage: Bacteria > Bacillati > Actinomycetota > Actinomycetes > Propionibacteriales > Nocardioidaceae > Nocardioides > Nocardioides ureilyticus. The sequence continues at coordinate 137,733 of NZ_JBNCOG010000006.1, forward strand.
CGGCCCGCGACTACGTCTTGCACCAGGCGCGCAACGCGAGCACCTGGCTGGCCACCGGGAAACCGCTCGAACCTGTGACGGGGTGAACGCTCCGCTTGCCCAACGCCAGTTCCTGCCGGTACTGGCGTTGAGCCTCGCCACCGCGTTGTGGGGCTCGACGTTCGTCCTCTCGAAGGGCCTGGTCACCGAGCACGACCCGGTCTCCATCCAGGCCATCCGGTTCATTATCGCCGGCCTCGTCATGTGGACGCTGCGACCCCGGTGCCTGCAGGGCGTCTCGACCTATACATGGAAGAGAGCTGTGGCTCTCGGAGCGATCTACGGTGCCGCGCAGGTTCCCCAATACCTGGGCCTACGAGAGACCACAGCCGCGATGGCCGGCGTGATCACGGGGACCTACGTCGCCTTCGTGCCAGTCCTAAGCTTCCTGCTCCTGCGCCGGCGCTCCGGGCTCGCTGCGAACATCGGCGTTGCGTTGGCCGTCGTCGGTCTCGCGGTCGTCGCCGCGGACGGGTTCCGCTTCGGAACCGGGGAGCTACTGGTGTTGTTGGCAGCAGCCATCTACGGCGGCCAAGTGGTCGCCATGGGCCTGTGGTCGCTGCCCGGGCAGGCATGGACCCTCACCACGATCCAGATGCTCACTATCGGCGTCGTTCTTGGGCTGCCGGCCACCGCACGAGGCTGGGACCTGCCGAGCAGCGCACCTGACTGGGCGCTGATCGGCTACCTGTCGCTGATCGCCAGCGCGTTGACCGTCGGGTTGCAAACGTGGTCGCAGGCGCGCCTCGCGGCCGTCAAGGCCGCCGTCATCTTGGCGGCAGAGCCGATCTGGGCAGCGGGACTGGCGGTGGTGTTCAGCGAGGAGACGATGACCCACCGGCTGCTGCTGGGCGGGCTGATCCTAATCATCGCCAACGGGATCATCCTCAGCAGCCGCGAACCTGACCAGGGCCGACCGCCGAATCGGCGAGATCGCCGCGGCGGATCCCCCTTCGGTCGGCGAGGTAGCTCAAGTGGGCGTGCTAATCGAGGTCGACGGGAGCGCATCGGCGGTGCAGCCGCAGCTCAGCGCGGGCAGTCGGGGCAGTAGTCGAGAAGGTCCTGGCGACGAACGGGGCACACGAATCGAGCGAGAGCGGTCAGCGGTCGACTCCGCCTAGCGGGCTAGCCCGGTGGGCCTTCGTGCGCCGTCGTTGAGGAGTCGGCGTGCCAGAGAGCGTTCCGCGAATGTTCCGCGGATAGGCCTCGGAATCAGCGGCACGCGGGGGTCTTCGGGGGCACGCCGGGGCATGCAGTCGCAAGCCCCGCAGGCGCCACGGTCGCGTCTGCGCTCAGGGATGGGCAGGAACCGTAATGAATAGGTTGTCGGTTCGATCGCCGGATGCCGCGAGGGCCGCGCAACTTCGCGAAGCGATGCCCTACTTGGCTCAGGGCTGGGTGTGCCGAGCAGCGCGCAGTCGTCTGCGGGGTAGTGGCCAACCAGTCTGGTGAGCGCAGCCGGAGGGACGATGCGGCACAACCATGGGCGGTGGCCAGCGGGCGCGCAACCAACTGCAACTGGAATTGCAACTGGCGGCGAAAGTGAAGGGCCCCGCCGGAGACCGGCGGGGCCCGTCTCCCCCGGGAATCCCAGCCGTGGTCGTTGGCAGGGGGGGGGTCGCACCGCCGCCCATCCACTTTTCAGGCGGACGCTCGTACCAACTGAGCTACCTGCCCGAGCGACCAGAACCTTACATGGCCGTTCGAGCGGCTGCCGAATCAGTCCGTCGCGGGCCACCGACGGCGAGCGCCGCTCGAGGCTCGTACCTCGGCCCTCGGTGGCCCACAGGTGGGACACAGCGACGGCGCCGAGGCTCCCCTCCATGAACGCGAACCGCGACCCGCAGCACCTGACCATGGACGACCTCGCTGTCCCGAGCCCGCCGCCGACGGCGCACGCCCGACGTGGTCGTGGTCGGCTGCGCAGGTCGGTCGCGGCGCTCAGCGCCGTCGCCGTGGCGGGCGCGGGGGCCTGGGTCGTGCCCGCGGTGACCACCTCGGGAGAGGCGGCGACCGCTGCGGACGCGTCGACCGTCCTCGAGCAGGCGGACCGCTGGCGCGGCTCCTGGGCGGGCCCCCGCACCTACGGCGGGTACCCCGGGCCGGCCGCGCCCTGGCCCGGCGCGAGCCGCGCGGACACGGCCACCGCCGCGCTCGACGTCGCGGACGCGACCGCCGACCAGTCCGTAGGCATGGTGCTGATCTCCTCCACCGTCGAGTTCGGCGCCGGCGAGGCGGCCGGGACAGGCATGGTGGTCTCCTCGGACGGCATCGTGGTGACCAACCACCACGTGGTCGAGAGCTCGACCGACCTCGAGGTCACCGTCGCGTCGACCGGTCGCACCTATGCGGCCGAGGTGCTCGGAGCCGACGCCGCCAAGGACGTCGCGGTGCTGCGGCTGGTCGACGCCTCCGCCCTCGACACCGTGGTGCCGGCGACCGACTCCGTCGAGCTGGGCGACGCGGTCACCGCCGTGGGTGACGCGGGCGGCGACGGCGGGGCGCTCACCGCCGCCGAGGGCACGGTGACGGCCACGCGCGCGCCGGTCACCGTGAGCAACGAGGACGGCACCGAGAGCACTCTCCGGGGCCTGGTCGAGGTCGACGCCGACATCGTCTCGGGCGACTCCGGCGGCGCGCTGCTCGACGCCACCGGTGCCGTTGTCGGCATGAACGTCGCGGCCTCGAGCGGCGCCGTGGACATCACCGGCTACGCGATCCCGGTCGCCCGGGTGCTCCGGACCGTCGACGCGGTGCTGGCGGGGGAGGAGACCGGCTCGCTGACCCTCGGGTACGACGCCTTCCTCGGCGTCGAGCTGGCGGTCGGCGCGAGCGAGCCCACGTTGGCCGGGGTCGTCGCCGGCACGGCCGCGGCCGAGGCCGGCCTCGCTGCCGGCGACACCGTCACCGCGGTCGGCGGGACCGCGGTCCGGAGCGCCGACGAGCTGAGCGCCGCCGTCGCCGCCCGCGCGCCGGGCGAGCAGGTCGTCCTCACGTGGACCGGTGCGACCGGTGTCGAGGGCACCGCGACCGTCACGCTCGGCCGCGCCCCGGTCGCCTGAGCCATGACGTGTGCCGGTGGTCGGTGCGGGGCCTGCCACCCTCGGCGGGCCGGCTCCGGAGCCCGTATGCTGTGCCCCGTCCTGCCCCCATCGTCTAGCGGCCCAGGACCCCGCCCTTTCACGGCGGTAGCACGGGTTCGAATCCCGTTGGGGGTGCCACCCGGCGCCTGCCGCCCGCCGCGATTTGGGTCGGGCGGCAGGGCATGGGTTAGAGTTCCACCGCTTCGCCGATGTGCGGAGCGAGCAAGGCCAAGGCCCCGTAGCGCAGTTGGTTAGCGCGCCGCCCTGTCACGGCGGAGGCCGCGGGTTCGAGTCCCGTCGGGGTCGCCATCGAGCGCCCCGGACCACCACGGTCCGGGGCGCTCAGTCGTTCCTGGCCTGCCCGCAAGGCTGGGATCGAGACCGCCTCCGGTGCTCCGGCACACTGGTCCGGTGCCGATCGAGATGGACCCGGAGCGCTTCGACGCCCTCGTCGACCAGGCGCTGGACGGCATCCCCGACGAGCTGGCCAGCCTGGTCCGCAACGTCGTGGTGCTCGTGGAGGACGAGCCGCCCGAGGGCGAACCCGACGACCTGCTCGGCCTCTACGACGGCATCGCGCTCACCGAGCGGGACTGGACCATGAGTGGCGGCGGCCACCTGCCCGACCGGATCTTCGTCTTCCGCGGCCCGCTGCTCGACATGTGCGGCAGCGAGGAGGAGCTCGTCGAGGAGGTCCGGATCACCGTGGTCCACGAGATCGCCCACCACTTCGGCATCGACGACGACCGCCTGCACGAGCTCGGTTACGCCTGAGTGCTCACATCCGCGAGCCGAGCCAGAAGCCGGCCGCGCAGGCCGCCAGGGCCAGGGCCAGCGTGCCCAGGGCGTACGCCGTCCCGGCCCGCGCGCCGTCCTCCCTCCCCAGCCGGTGGCTCTGCACGGCGTACGACGACCAGGTGGTCAGCCCGCCGCACAGCCCCACCCCCAGCAGCGGGTACGCCGGGTCGTCGACGCCGGCGGCCACGAGCAGGCCCAGGAGGCCCGAGCCGGTGACGTTGGCGAGCAGCGTCCCGCGCGGCCAGCGAGCATCGAGCCTCGTGGCGAGCAGGTAGCGCAGGGTGGCGCCCGCCCCGCCACCCACGGCGACGAGCACGACGGTGGCGGCCGGGCTCACGTGGCCGTCCTGGCGAGCCGGCGGGCGACCATCGTGGAGCCGAGTGCGGCGGCCGCGACGGTGAGGCCCACGGTGGCGAGCAGGTAGCCGAGCGCGAGTCCGCCCCGGCCGTCCGCGAGCATGCTTCTGGTCTGGTCCGAGACGGCCGACAGCGTGGTGAACCCGCCCAGCACCCCGGGACCGGCGAAGGCGGCGAGCGGGGCCGAGCGGCGGACGGCTGGGAGGAGGGGCAGCAGAGCGAGCAGCAGGGTCCCCACGACGTTCACGGCGAGGGTCGTCACCGGAAGGCCGGTGCCGTCGGGGATCGCCTCGCCGCACAGCCACCGCAGGCTCGCCCCGAGCGCGCCACCGGCGGCCACCGCGGCGAGCACCCGCGCGGAGGCGCCCCCCGGGGGCGTCACCGTGGGGTCACGACACGCTGCTGCGGCGGTCGGCCGCGACGGTCCGGACGGCCCAGCGGCAGGGCGGGGCACCGCTGGCCTGGCGGACCAGCTCGCCCAGGAACCAGCACTGGAAGTCGCGCTGCTCCGGGGTGCGCGCCAGCGACAGCAGGCGCTGCTCCCGGCAGAACGCGTCCGCCTGGTCGAGGGCGCTGAGGAAGCGCTCGATCGTCCGGGTGGCCTCGCGGGGCATCACGACCCGCAGCTCCGCCGACTGCAGGCCCGCTGCCTCGGCCGCCCCGATGTGCCCGGTGCTGAGCCCCTCGCGCAGCTGCCGCTCGAGGGACCCGAAGAGGTCGGCCAAGGTGCGGGTCAGGGGGTAGTCGCTGCCGTGCGCCAGCGACAGCAGGCGCACCTCGCGCCGCAGCTCCCGGTAGTGGCGCACGAAGTCGAGGTAGGCCCGCAGGGGCACGCCGGGGACCTTGATCTCGAGGAGGTCGTCGTCCACGGTGCCGGCGCGCTGGGCCTCCTCGGCGACGCCGGTGATCACGCCCTCCACGCCGTCGTCCTCGGCGAAGGTGGAGGCGGGCGCGAACCACATGGTCTTGCCGTCGCCCTCCATCTCGGCGCCCCACGCGTCGGAGCTCCGAGCGACGATGCTCAGGCCGCGGCCGAAGGTCAGCAGCACCTCGTCGCCCTCGACGAGCGGGGACGAGGGCAGCACCGGCCGATCCGGTGAGGCGTCGCGCACCTCGATGCGCGGGTGCCGGACCGTTCCCCGCACCCGCACCTGGACGGGGTACGCCCCGTGCAGCAGCGCGTTGGTGACCAGCTCGGAGACGCCGAGCTCGGCGCAGTCCACGAGGTCGGAGCGTCCGATGTCGTGGCACGTCGCCACCACCCAGCGCCGCGCGTCCTGCACGCTGCGGGGTCCGGGCCCCAGCGAGAGGGCGGGCCGGTTCAGGGGCACGAGCGAGAACTCCGGGTCGACAGCAGGGGTGGTGCGGGTGGAACGGGTGTTCCATCATGGGATGGCTTGCCCGCCCCGTCAGTGATCAAACACAACTCGTTGAAAGTTTTCACTTCCGGCGCGCCATCCGCCGGACGTGTGTGACGCGACAGACGGGTCACCGGATTGGCGATCGGCACGCGAGCGGCGCGATGATCAGGTGGACCGGACCGACCACACCGAGCTGCGGACATCTCCGGAGCCGCCGGCGTACGCCGTGCGCCCCCGGCCCGCACAGGAGGAACTGCTCATGGCAGCCACTGCCCCGCTCAGCGACGAGACGCGCACCGCCCGGGAGGGCGGCCGCCACCAGGTGGTGGTGATCGGCTCCGGCTTCGGCGGTCTCTTCGGCACGAAGGCGCTGCGACGTTCCGACGTCGACATCACGATGGTCGCCAAGACCACCCACCACCTCTTCCAGCCGCTGCTCTACCAGGTGGCGACCGGGATCCTCTCCGAGGGCGAGATCGCCCCGCCGACCCGCGAGGTGCTGGCCGGCCAGCGGAACGCCAAGGTGCTGCTCGGCGAGGTCACCACGATCGACCTCGAGGAGCAGACGGTGACCTCGCAGGTGCTCGGCCGCAAGACCGTCACGCCCTACGACTCGCTCATCGTCGCCGCCGGCGCGGGACAGTCCTACTTCGGCAACGACCAGTTCGCCGAGTACGCCCCCGGCATGAAGTCGATCGACGACGCCCTCGAGCTGCGCGGCCGGATCTTCGGAGCCTTCGAGCTCGCCGAGCTGGGCGCCTCGCGCGGCGAGGACGTGGACCACCTCCTGACGTTCGTCGTCGTCGGTGCTGGGCCGACCGGTGTGGAGATGGCCGGCCAGATCGCCGAGCTGGCCCACCGCACCCTCAAGCGCGACTTCCGCGCCATCAACACCCGCCAGGCGCGGGTGGTGCTGGTCGACGCCGCCCCGCAGGTGCTGCCGCCGTTCGGCGAGAAGCTCGGCGGGAAGGCGCAGAAGGAGCTCGAGGAGCTCGGTGTCGAGGTCGTGCTCGGTGCGATGGTCACCGACGTCGACGAGCGCGGGCTCGAGATGAAGTTCAAGGACGGCCGCACCGAGCGGCTCCAGGCCGTCACCAAGATCTGGGCGGCGGGCGTGCAGGCCTCGCCGCTGGGCAAGCAGCTGGCCGAGCAGACCGGTGCGCCGCTCGACCGGGCCGGTCGGATCGGCGTCAACCCCGACCTCACGCTGCCGGGCCACCCCGAGGTCTTCGTCGTCGGCGACATGATCCAGCTCGACAACCTCCCCGGCGTGGCGCAGGTCGCCATCCAGGGGGCGAAGTACGCCGCGAAGGAGATCGACAACCGGGTCCGCGGCAAGGAGCCGCAGGAGCCGTTCAAGTACTTCGACAAGGGCTCGATGGCGATCATCAGCCGGTTCCGCGCCGTGGCGATGGTCGGCAAGCTGCGGCTCACCGGCGTCATCGCCTGGCTGATGTGGCTCGCGGTGCACCTGGTCTACATCACCGGCTTCAAGAACCGGGTCACCGCGGTGCTCCACTGGTTCGTCTCGTTCCTGGGCCGCGGCCGCTCGGAGCGCACCACCACCGAGCAGCAGATCTTCGCCCGGTCCGCGCTGCAGCGGCTGGAGCGGGGAGCCACCGACCTGGTCTCGCCGCCGGGGGAGTACGACGCGGCGCGCGAGAAGCAGCGTCGCGCCGAGCTCGAGGCCCAGGCGGCCGAGGAGGTCCGCCTCACCGACGCGGGCGTCCGCGGCACCCGGCCGCAGGAACGCGTCTGAGGAGCCCCGCGCCCCGGCGGCGTCGGGGCTACTCGAAGAACGGGACGGGCGGCCCGTCCCCGTCCTGCTGCCGGCGGGCGAGCGCCTCGCGGGCCCAGCGCGGCAGGATGAAGAGGCCCTCCGCCTCGACCGTGGGCCCCTCGGGGCCGATGATCTGCCCGCGCGCCCACGTCTTGTAGGCCTCGGCCCGCTCGATCCACGCCACGGCCTGCAACGGTCCGAGCGGGGTGGCCTTGCGGTAGGTCAGGGTCAGGGAGGCGGTCATGCCGGGCTTGCCGCCCGCTCCGGCGGCCTGGCCGAGCATCTGGTCCAGGACGAGGGACGAGACGCCGCCGTGCACGAGCCCGGGCGGTCCCTCGTAGGCCGCGCCCAGCTCGAACTCCGCACGCACCTCGCCCTCCCGGTCGCCACCGGTCGGCACGACGCGCAGCGGCGGGGCGAGAGGGTTGCGGGCCCCGACGACGGCGTTGCCCCACGGCTGCCGGCGGCTGCCGAAGCCGAAGTGCGCGCCGATCGAGCCGTCGATCTGCCGGCTGCGCAGGCGAGCCGTCAGCGCCTCGACCTCGGCCTGGACGGCGCGCACCTCGTCCGCGTCGACCGAGGTGCGGATCGTCGCGTCGACGAGCTCCCGGACGGCCTGGGTGAAGGGCTCGTAGAGGGCGAGCTCCTGCTCCAGGGCCTCCGGCCCTGGCTCGGGCGGACGCGACCCCGGGTCCGTGCGGGGGTCGGCGTCGGTCTCCTCGCGGGCGGCTCCACTCACCGGCGCATCGTAGGAGAGCGCGCCACGACGGTCGGGCGGCGGTCCCTCCGCCGGGGCTGACCTCAGCCCGCGTCGGGCCGGTGGTGGCGCAGGATCCGCATGAACTCCTCGGGGTCGACCATCGAGGAGTCGATGACGAACGGCGCCATGCTGCGGCGGTGGAAGAGCACCTTCCACCCGCGCTCGCCCGGCTGGCCGACCACCTCGATCGGCGTGTAGCTGCTGCGCAGGTCGAAGACGAACCGCCCGCCGCCGCGCAGCACCTCGAGCTGCCCGGCCGTCACCGACAGCCGCGTCGTCGGCCAGCTGGCGCGCACCGCCCAGACGAGGAGGGTGAGGACGCCGAGCGTGACCGCGATCCCGACGGCGAAGGTCGTGCGCCGGTCGTGCGCGACGTAGGCCGCCCCGGCTGTCGCCCCGGCGGCCAGCAGGAGGACGAGGCCGACCAGCCTGCGCGCGCCCGTGCGGGGGGCGAAGACGGCGTTGCCCGACTCGGGAGCGGTCGGAGCGCCGGCCGGATCCCGGGTGCCGGCTGGTTCCGGCGTGGGGACCGGGGCGGACGGCGCTGCGGCGCGCGCGGGCCGTTCCTCGCTGCGGCTCTCCGCCGGGACGACGGCGTCGCTGAGCGCAGAGACGACCTCTCGGCCGGCCGCCACGGAGTCGACCCCTCCGTGTGCGGGGGCGCGGGTCCGCTCCTCCTCGCTGCGGCGGGCTTCCTCGGCTCGGGCTTCCTCGGCTCGGCGGGCGTCGTCTAGCCGAGCAGCCTCGAGCTCGGCGGCGATGCGCGCCTCGGCCTCGAGGCGGGCCTGCTCCGCGCGGTCCCGCTCGTCGGCCTCCCGCTGCGCCTGCTCCTCGGCGAGCCGGGCCTCGTCGGCGAGCCGGGCCTGCTCCAGGCGAGCCTGCTCGAGCTGGGCGACGATCCGGGCCTCCGCCTCGAGGCGCGCCTGCTCGGCGCGCTCCCCGGCCTCGCGGGCGGCCGCGGCTCTGGTCGCGGCGCGCTCCTCCGCCTCGCGGTGCTCCGCCTCGGCGCGCCGCGCCTCCTCGACCTGGGCGGCGATCCGGGCCTCCGCCTCGAGCCGTGCCTCCTCGGCGCGGCGGCGGGCCGCCCCGGCGGGCTCCGGGGGGGCTGGGGAGGAGGGGGGCATGGCCGGATGATTCCACACTCCTCACGCCCCGCGAGGCGGTCTAGGGTGGGCTGCGTGACCCCGCCGGAGCGTCCCCGAGCGCCGCTGAACCTGCGGCAGCGCTCGCGGCTCG